>JBEKYG010000420.1:0-5266 GCA_049511215.1 Acidobacteriota bacterium
AGAATCTGAACCTCCGCCATACTGCCGCGATAGATATTGCGCGCAAAGCCGGGGAGCACGCGTACCACCGCCCCGATCCGTCCTCGATCGAGCGCCTCGGCAATCTCATCCTCACGGGCAAGTACCTCCTGCACGGCGAAGTATTTCGATCCCTGGAAGCTGGACAGGAGCGCCCTGCTTTCATAGGTTCGGTCCATCCAGGCGATGTTGGTCCGCTCCACGTCCATGTTGACGGCGTAGCCGAAAATGATGAGCTGGAGCAGGGGCGGTCGCAGGAGCAGCGCGCGGCTGCGCGGATCCCGCACGGTCTGGAAGAATTCTTTACGGATGATCTCCTTGATGCGTTCCCACATAGGCGTCAGGCGACCTTTTGTTTGAGTTTCCGCGTGGCCACCAGAAACACGATGGCGGCATAAGCAAACAGCAGTGCTGCTTCGTACCACAGGATCCGCGCCCCGACGCCGCGGAGGAAAACTCCCTTGAGGATAGTAACGAAATAGCGTGCGGGGAAGAAGTAAGTGACGACCTGGATGACGCGCGGCATGTTCCCGATATCGAAGATGAAGCCGGACAGGAGGAACGCCGGCAAGAAGGAAGTGAGCGCGCCCAACTGGTACGCCAGCAGCTGCGAGCGGACGATAGCCGAGATCAAGATCCCCCAACACAACGCGCCGATAAGAAATATGCCGCTCGTCAGTCCCAAAAACAAGATATCGCCGCGCAGGGGCACCCGGAAAATGCTCACTCCGACCACGATGGCCACCACCATGTCGACGACGCCGAGGGCGAAGAAGGCCGCCATTTTCCCAAGCACCACCTCGGCTGCCCGCACAGGAGTGGAGAGAAGCTGCTCCATGCTCCCCATCTCCCACTCGCGCGCGATCGTCACGGGAAACCGGGGACGCTCCCCTATTTTGCTTAAACTGATCGAAGTCTATCGTGTGGCGTAAATAGCAAAATAGGGGAGCGTCCCCGGTTTCCCTGATTAGAATCCAGGCCGGTTAAAAAATGACGTATCATTCTGTTTTCTGACAGTCCGTCGTCAGAAATTCCCGCTTTCGACCGGCGTTGCGCAAAGCTCGGCAGGGTAACGAGACCGCAAGAGCCGTATGGGAAAAGGCTTCCAGCCACTTCAGCTTTGGGATTCACACTCGGTCACGCGTACAGACGCGGTAAGAACAACCGGACCATGTCCGGAGGTCTGGACTCATCAGCCGTCAGCCGGAGTTAGTCACAATCCCGTATCCCGAAACGCCGCTTTGGCTTATAATCGCGGTAGTGTGCGCGAGAAGGAGCGGAAGTTACTATAAGGCCCCATATTATAAGCTGACGGCTCCAAAAGCACCAAAATGGCAGCTTGTTTTTCCTAACGCGGCCTTTGGCCGCAACCAAAGAAGGAAAGATAAGTGAAGCCCGAACTTCTTGCAGAAACGCAAAGAAATCACAGATAAAGACTCTATGCGTACTGGTTGTGGAATAAAAAGGAGAGGATGATGAAACAAACCAGCGTTCGCGCTTGTTACCGTTTGATCATAATGTTTGATAGTATCCGACGGATTTGGATAAATCACTGGGCAATGACGGTAATTGTTTTGGGTTTTCTACTACCGTTGAGGGGTTACGCACAGACCCAATCCCCAGCCGAACGATCCATAACGCAAGGTATTCTAGATGGCCTAATCGAGCACCTTGGGGCTTTATTCATTGCGACCCTGGCAGGCGCTCTCGGGTTATACGAACTCAGGGAACTACGGCGTGCTGCCGGAAGGAGGCTAGAAGAAGATAAGCGCCGCAACGAAGCAGAAGAAGCCCACCGACAGAGATTATTTACTGCAGAAGAAACCCATCGACAGAAAGAGGACAGCTACCGACAGAAGATGTTTGAAGTCGAAGCCGCCGAACGACAAAACCTAGCAAGGTTCCGTGCGGAGGAAATGACTCGATTCTTCCAACCAACCAAGGAAATTGCCGAGCTCCTTACGGACTATCTTGTTAGAGATCCTCATTGGGCAGCCCGCGCTTTGGAAAAGGCAAAAGTTCTTCCATACACGAATACTCTTTTCGGGGAGCGGTCCGAACACTTCCAGGCCGAAAAGGAAGACTTGGCGCAGCATTTTACGCCATATCTTCTCAAACGTTGTGGAAAATTAGCAGCAAATGGGAGCCACGTCTTCCTGTTGATTGATGCAGGAACGACTTTATATTCGTTCTTTGAGATCATTGGAAAAGAAACGATGAAGCTTTCGCAAAGAGGGTCTGAATGGTTAAAGCGTTTACATCTTGCAACAAACAACCTTCCGGGGATCGAACAGTTGATTAAGACAGGAAGGCGTGTTCCGTGGGACCGATACTCGAGACTTGCGATCGAGGATTGCTACCTTCTACCCGGCATTCCTGTGCCGGTATTTGCCGCGGTAGCTGGTGAAGAAACCAATGCAGCTATCGCAGAGCTTCGAATTAAGTTCAATAAGAGATTTTCAGGCGCTCCCGTTACCTTCGTGGCTCTTGTGGTAGGGAATTGGATTCGAATTCGTCGAAAAGGCCTGCCGTGTCCGATTCCGATGGCGAGGGGCACTGAACACCAGTCTGTCAAGCAGACCTTTGTTGATCATGCAGATGAGATCTTCGTTGTGAGCCCTCTAGGAAAGATATTCGTCGACATTTCGAACAAGGAAGTTAACGACGCGCTTGGATTTTATGCATCATCAGACAATCCTGAGTTGGAGCCGTATCAGGATGTCGAAATCAGCGAGGAACTCGCGAAAAGGGTAAAGTTGGTTTCCACAACCCGGGCAGAGGGGCATTTGTTGCATAAACATAGCAATCGGTTAGAATACGCTCTCAGCCGTGATTCCAGTAGCGTGCGCAAGACCGCAGGAGGGGACGAGGAAACATATGCCAGCGCAGCGATCGAAGCCCTTCCTCACCTACTCCTTCCGTTTGGGGCGTTGCCGAGAACAAAGTACGAGGAATTTACAGTGGAGTTCCCTCACGAACACACTAGAACAAATCAGCGTGTATTAGAGAAGTTCCAGGTCAATCGAGAATCAATATGAACATCAAAGATTCTCTCTGAGTCGTCAAAAGTAAGTTACTTATAGGGCATTTTATGCAGGAGGCACAAGGGAAAAGTCAGGCGGGGTGGCTGGGAAATCCACGGATTCAGGAGAGGGATCGGGACAGGCAGCGAATTGCCGGGGAGAAACGGGCGTTTTACCCTGGACCGAGGCGGCAATTCGCTGCCTGTCCCGATCCCTGAGGCGGCCACTGGATCCTAAGGGCGATGGTGTCAGGTCTGGAAAATTTACTTTTGTTCCTGATATGCGCTGTCTCGCATCCTGTGAATCGAAAGTAAATTTTCCAGACCTGACACCTAACTCTATGCAACATTCTTCACGAGATTGAAAAGTTCTCCCTGCAAAATGAACTTATGAACAGCGACAAGTTCTGGGAACGATTCATTCGGGCGGCATGCCGCTCCCCTAAAGCAGAACCGCTCTTGTGGGATTTTAAGAAGAGCCTCGAAATGTGGCACATTGGCCGAGAGAGGCAACAGGACCGAAATAATACAGGTCACTTGAACCGACCCTATGTCAGGTATGAACAAGCAAACAACGGACGCTCTGCACCGTTTTTTGCGGGATATCAAGGGCCCAGCCCTTGGCTGGTCCTTGGTTTCTTAGAGTCTTGGCGTCCCGGCGTTAGATTTTAATTGCAGCGGTGTTACCTGATGATGGGACCGGATACGACTACCTCGAACGCGTTGCCGGGGACGGTCTTGAGCTGATTCAAATCAGTATCATTCCACCGCGAATCAGTGGCTCCGGTAAAGAACCAATCGGAGCCGTTGTCGGCGAGGATCATCCCGTACTTCTTGAAGGCAATCAAGATGACTCTCGCCTCTCCGGTGAATCGGGAGATGTCGTAACCGGCCTTGAGGCGCACCCGCAGCCCCATGGGGGGAGCTGCGGGATTGGTATTGCTGCTCGCGTAGTGCGTGGCGGGATGGATGAACGCCTTTTGTGTGGATTGCACGGTGAAGCGGATGGCGTGATTGACCTGGCCGGCAGCGACTTCATCGTAGCGGACCAGGCCCGGCAGGATTGGCAGTCCGGCTGCGTCGGCAGAGGTCCAATAGTCGGGGCGCAAGTTGTTCGAATTGAGGTCGAAAACCGCTCCCGAGCCGCAGTTCCAGCCGGGATCCACGTAATGGGAATCATAATTTTCATAGAGAAGGCAATGATCCTTGTCAAGCACCAAAACGTGTCGGTCTCCCCTGGAGGCCGCGCCGCCCTCAATCGGCGCATCCGGGGGTACCGGATATGGGCCCGGGTCGCTTTCATCCGCATATTGGAAACTCATCGGCACTTTGGGTTGTGTGCCGGACACCACCACGAACGGGATGCCATAAGTGGGATTGGATCCGAAATCCGGGTGGATGAACTTGGAATTGCCGTTCATATGGGAGATGTAGTTGGCTGAATTCGGATCCACGGAGTCGTTGGAAATATCCCTGTTCCAGGGATTGTCGGCAGGGAAAATCTGGCAGCCTGCGATTTCTGGCAGTCCGGATGGCGAACTTGAAATTCCAAGAATGCAGTTAACGAGCAGCTGCAAGTCGAGCACATTCACTTTGCCGTCGCCGTTGAAGTCTCCGCTGCCGCCCTGGGCCCCCGCGAGGATAGCGTTTACCAGGATTTGAAGATCCAAAACGTTGATCGAGCCGTCATGGTTCAAGTCGTAGTCCGGCTGTGTCAACTGAGCCGGCAGGGAGAAGCAGCAGCAGAGGAGGGCCCCGGCGGCAAGGGCGATTCGGATCGCGTGCAGTAGCGTGGCCATCAGATTTTGTCGCATGGGCACCTCTTCAGGAAGGCACCAGCAAAGGCTAGCCGAATCCTGAAGGGAAAGATGTGACCCAACTCACGCAGCCCACACTGCGGCCTATTGAGAATCGCAAAATACAGTGACAGACACCGCGCATGGGTCAAGACTGCGGCCCCCTGGGACCGCGGGCGTCCCGCCCGCAAATTCCTTGGCAATGCTGTGTCCCAAAGCTGCGGGCGAGACGCCCGCGGTCCCAGGGGCAATCGTCACTATAATAGAGCCTGTCCCGAAACCCGCATTTTTCAATTTAGCCTGCGCGTATTATTAGGACAATCTTATTATCTCAAGCCACGAGGCTCACGATCGAATTATTGCGCTGAACAACAAGACAAAATGGCTGTCATTGGAGACACCTCTTCCGTGAGTTTCCCTTGTCGATCCC
>JBEKYG010000421.1:0-5254 GCA_049511215.1 Acidobacteriota bacterium
CGCAGCCTGCGCACCACGGCCCGTTATACCCATGTTTCGGCGGCAACCATCTGCTCTACCTGCAGCCCGCTCGACCTGCTGCCCAAGACGGTAGAGCAGATCCAGAAACTCAAGAGCACAGAGCCGGTTCATTCCTAAAGCCCGATTGGCGGGAAGGCAGCGGTCTATGGGCAGGCCTGCGCTTGAGATTGCCGACCTCTTTCGTCTCCATGGTCCGGCCTACCGCGAAGCTCATCGCGACACCATGAGCTCCGCACAACGGTGGGTCATGCGCGCCTTCGAGCTTTGCCGCACGGCGGCTCTCCTCGGGCATGTGGACAAGTGCGACCGCTGCGGCCATCGCAGGATCAGTTACAACTCCTGCGCCAATCGCCACTGCAACAAGTGCCAGTCCCTGGCCCGGGCCAAATGGCTCGAAAAACACCGCGCCCAGGTTTTGCCGGTTCCGTATTTTCACGTCGTGTTCACCGTGCCCGGCCAGATCGCATCCATCGCCCTCCAGAACAAGAAGGTGATCTACAGCATTCTATTTCGTGCCACGGCGGAAACACTGCGCCGCATCGCCGGAGACTCCAAACACCTGGGCGCCGTGATCGGCTTTCTGGCCGTGCTCCACAGCTGGGGACAAAACCTGCAACATCATCCCCACATTCACTGCGTCGTCCCCGGCGGCGGCTTGTCGGCCGACGGCTGTCGCTGGATCCATGGTCGCAAGGGTTTCTTTCTCCCCATTCGCGTTCTCTCCCGCCTTTTCCGTGGCCTGTTCCTCCACTACCTCGAAAAGGCCTGCGCCGCCGACAAGCTCGAATTCCATGGGTCGCTTCAGCCGCTGGCCGATCCGCAAAACTTCAAGACCCTGGTAAAAGATTTTCGCAAGATCGAATGGGTGGTCTACTCGAAGCCGCCCTTCGGCGGCCCGGATCAGGTGTTGGACTACCTCGGCCGCTATACCCACCGCGTCGCCATTTCCAACGATCGTCTGGTCCGCCTCGAGGACGGCAAGGTCACGTTCCGCTGGAAAGACTACCGAAAGGGAAACAAGCAGAAACTGATGACTCTCGACGCCGGGGAGTTCATACGCCGCTTTCTACTACACGTTTTGCCCCGGGGCTTTGTCCGCATCCGGCATTTTGGGTTTCTAGCCAATTCCCGCCGCAAGAGCAAGCTTGCCCGGTGCCGCGAACTCCTTGGCGTTCCTCAGGCCGACCCCCAGCAGTCCTCTGCGCCGGCTGATTGGCAGGCATCCTACGAAAAGTTGACCGGCGAGTCTCTCACGCTCTGCCCCGCTTGCCGCGAAGGACATATGGTTACGGAGGAGATCCTTCCCCGTCAAAAATATCCACTGCCCCTTAGGATCGATTCGTCATGACTATGAACGGCTGCCTTCCCGTTGAATACCCCGATGTTCTCGCCCAGACAGTTCGCTGCTGGAACTCTGCTTATACCACGCCGGTTCCTGCAGATCTCAATGGCTCCAGCCCCTCAGATCCTACCAAAACCCCCTATTATTTGGCCACTCGAGACCCATTGCAGCCAGCAACTCCGCATTGGTACGTACTCAATTGCGGAACGTTCCCAAACTTCGAGAACAAGCTAAAGTCGTTAGGACACTTAGGCCCAGCCCTTTAGGGCGTTAGCGATTCGATGTGGAGTTGTTGAGCGGTTCACCTCCTTTTCGGTGGTGATGTTGGGTTCTGGGCTGTGTAGGATTTCGATGAGCCGGCCACTGCCCCGCGATCCGGCCACCGGTGGGCCCGTAGTGCGCCCGAGGCGATTGTTCTAGCCCTGCGGAATGTCGGGCTTTAAAGCTTGATCCAGGTAACGAACCCAGCCCTCAATGACTACCTCCTCGAACCACTGGACGAATCTTTTCGGGGCGTTTCTGGAGCGTGCTGTTGCGTTTTGCCAGTAAGCCAGGGTAAGGAAGCGGGCAAACGACCTCATCGCCAGCAATCCGACGATCGCGGCAACACAATGGTGGTAATTGTGCGTCAGGGAGTAGTCGCGAGTCAGGAGATTGAAAGTCGCATTCTCGATGGTCCAGCGGCTGCACCCAACCTTCCACCCTTGCCCTGACGGAAGGATATCGATCGGAGCCGAGGTAATCACCCGGAGCTCCTTTCGTTCATGTTTCCAGGCCGGCGCCTCGTAGCGGCGTTCGCAGTGAATAACGCGGAGATTGCGCTTCAAGGCCTGCTGCCAGGCTTCGCTCCCCATTTCCCACAAGGCTACATTGAGTGCCTGAACAATCCGGGGCCGATCGGTCCGCATCAACAACTCGATCTCTTCGTCCATCTCCGTGTTCCTGGAACTGATCGCCATGCCCTCTAAGCCGGCTCCGCAAACGACCTCAAAAAACGGCCGGCAACAGTACAGAGCATCTCCCAGAACAAAATCGAGGCTTTTCCGTAACCGAGGTAAAAGCCTTTTCAGAAGTCGTAATGCCACCGTCAATTCTCCCTCGCCAGGAGCCAGGACTTCCCACCCGATCACAAATGGAACCTGCCCGCTGACCCAAGTCAGCGCCACGGCCTGGTGGTAATACTCTAGAACTGTCCGCTTTCCCCCCTTCGCATCCGCCACCGTCTTCTCTCGAACTTGGCACTGGGCACAGTGAACCTTTTCGCTTTTGAAAAGCTCGTTGAGGTCCACTGCGGCACACCGTTTTCCATAGGGACCATCCTCGGTAAGGATCCCCGCCCGACGGGCGATGAAGAAATCCTCGATCATCATCTCGTTCCCTTCGTCGATCGACAGACCGTCTAATATTTCCGCGGCTCTATCCGGGCTGCCCCCATCTTCTCGTTTCAGCCCCACGATCGCTCGCCAGCGTTCGTCCAAGAGCAGGTCTCCTATCCGTTCAGTCGAAGGGGTCAACCGCGCCAATCCCCACTGCCAAGTCGACAGGACCGCTCCCAAGGGGATCCTAGGATCCACCCGGCTGTCGGTCATTCGCGACAGCCTCGAATCTTTGTCAAACACCTTGGCTGAGTAGCTTCGCATCTGCCTCATGCTTCCGTAGGCCATATCTTTCTGACCATTATCAGGATGTCAGACATCGATAAAAAACTCACCCTTCCTTCTTCCTTTACTCCCCTGAACCGTAAACGGAATATGAGCTTGGGGGCTCTCGCTTAAGACCGACCCCGCGCTCGCTCTTTCAGGAGTTCCCGCGCCCGCATCCGCAGCAGCTGGCGGTTGACATCGGACACCTTTTCCAAGGCAGCCCACCAGCGCTTATAGTTGTCCAAATACTGCTGGGCCACGGGAAGCATTTCTTCCGACAAGAAAATCTGCTCCGTCTTGCCCCCCTTCAGAGTGACGGCAAGATAGTGCGCCGGGCCATGTCCCTCCGTCTCCACGCAATGACAGTTGGGCTTGCCACAGCGGCGATAACGAGTCACGAGACTGCCGCGGACCATTTCCTCGAAGGGGGGAAGTCCGGAGGCAAGCACTTGGCGATCCTGCATCAGCTTACGCTTTTGTGTTCTAGTCATACTGACATCTTATAAGATGTCAGATAACAAGTCAATGCAATTTATCCTGACGCCGACCTCTATTTAAGTACTGAAATGTTATGGGTTTCAATTACCGTGCGGAGTTGCCGGGACTCTGTATCTGCGATTCAGGCACTGGAATCAAGAGGCTGTGATCCAAGGGCATCGGCGGCAGGAGTGTGGGCGCCGGCGCCCCAGGTACTGGTTGCAGCTACGCACGACCATCTGCTTGAATTGCCCTTGCCGGCAGAAAACCTGCGGGGCTGCCAAACGCCACCCACAGGATGCAATGCGCCCATGCGATTCTCGTTTTTCACCAGGAGCATTCGCATTTCCCAGGCGCTGCTGTTTGAACCGGAGGGGACTCTGCATCCTGGTGGGCCAAAAGATGGATCAATGCCGGAAAATCTCGCCGCCCTTGGGACGCAAAATGCCCGCTTCACGGGATCGGCCTCGGATAAGGGGAAAAGCCAGCCGGAAACACTGGCCAATGTAGTAGACTGACTGGCCTGCATACATGGGATCGGCGGAAACCAGGGTCCCCTCAAGAGGAATAATGAAACAGGCCGTTCAAGAGCTGTTCCGATGCATGTCACTGATAGGGCGAGGTCTTAGACTGGTTTGGCAGTCCACGCGGGGCTGGACGGTCGCGTGGAGCATTCTCCTTCTGGCCCAAGGATTGCTGCCGGCTGGTCTCATTTATTTGACCCGGATCACCATCGACTGCCTGGCAACCGCCCTGACCAGCCGGGAAAGGGCGAGTGTTTTTGCTCCGCTATGGCTGCCGGACGCGCTGATCGCGCTTATAAGCGTTCTCGGACTGTTTCTTAGCAGTCTGCTGAACTGGGTACGGACCGCGCAAGCGGAATTGGTATATGATCATGTTCAAAGCATGATCCACGATCAAGCTCTGGCGCTCGACTTGGAGTTTTACGAGAACATCAATTTCTACGATCTCTTGCATCGAGCCCGAGTGGACGCCCATGCCCAGCCAATCGCACTGCTGGAGAGCCTTGGCAGTCTTGTGCAGAATAGAATGGACTGACACTTCTCGCCTTGACCGGCATGCTGGCGGCTTATTCGCTATGGCTTCCTTTCCTTCTTGTGGGCAGTGCGCTGCCGGGGTTGCGGGTCGTTGGCGGCTACGTGCTGCGTGAGCATGAGTGGCGCATGAAAAACACCGTCAACGAGCGCCGCACCCGCTACTACGATTGGATGCTGACGGAACGAACGACGGCTGCTGAAGTGCGTGCCTTCGAATCAGGATCTTATCACCTGGGCGCCTTTCGGCGGCTGCGGGAGCAACTCCACTACGGCCGAATCCTGCTCGCGCGCAAGGAAATGAAGACAGAGTTGGCGGCGGGTGCCGTGACTTGGTTGGGCGGTCTCAGCGGGATGGCATGGATGATACTCCGTGCCAGCAGAGGTTTGGCCCGGCTGGGGGATCGCGTCCTTTGCTACCAAGCGTTTCAGCAGGGGCAAAAACTGCTCCGATCGCTCTTGGAAAGCGCAGGCAAATTGTATAGAAGCACACTTTTTCTTGATAACCTCTTTCAGCTCATGGTGCTCAGGCCACAGCTTGTCGAACAGCCCAAATGCGTACCCATGCCGGGTATTTTGCGTGAAGGCATCCGGTTTGAAAATGTCGCATTTCGTTATCCCGGTAACGAGCGTGCTGCATTGAAGGAGTTCTCTCTGCTGCTCCCCACAGGCAGGGTGACGGCAATCGTCGGACACAACGGCGCCGGGAAAAGCAC
>JBEKYG010000422.1:0-5247 GCA_049511215.1 Acidobacteriota bacterium
ACGGCCAGACTGGTGCACGGGCCCGTCACCGGTGATCAAGACATCGCCCCGAACCAGATCGCGGTGCGCGTTCAACGCGCGCCCGAGGCTGGGCGATCCGTTCTCTTCCTCGCTGTCGAGAATAACCTTCAGGTTAACGGCGCGCGGAACGCTCTTCGCGGCGAGCGCGTCGATGGCCGCCAGCAACGCCACTATCGGCGACTTGTCGTCGGATGCCGACCGCGCATAGATTCGCCAGTCGTCCTGGTAGGGTGTGCCGGCAGGCGGAAACGGGCGCAGGGCTCCGCCCGCCTCGATGCTGTTCGTCCTCAGGCCCGGCTCGAAGGGTCCGGTTCCGGTCCAGGCCTTCGGGTCCACCGGCTGGCCATCGTAATGCGCGTAGAAAACGACGGTGCGCGTGGCACCTGCCGCCGGTAGTTCTGCGTACACCGCCGGCCCGCGGTGATCGATCTCGAAGAACTGCACCCGCATGCCGCGGCGCTCGAACATCGTCCTCAACTGCTCGGCGTTGCGGCGGATGTTGGGCTCGTCCGAGGCGATGTTGGGAATCGACAGCAGGTCGACAAGCTCCTTCATGATCGGCTGCTCGTGCGCCGTTCGGTACGCACGCACGGCCGAGGCAATCTCGGCGGGCGTTGCCGGCCCTTGTGCCGCCGCAATGCCTGTCACCGCCGCCAGACTACCCAGCACAATCAGTTGCCAGCACCTGTGTATGCTCATGCCGTTCCTCCTCCGCCGATATCTAATAAGCAGCCTGTGTCTATACTCGGAATGGCAAGGACTCCCGGTCCCCTCCGCCAGCCAGCAAGTCGCGAACGAATTCCAAAGACAGCCGGGTCCCCTGGAGAACAGGCTCCCCTCACAAAACCGATAGATCTGGGACGATGTACCCACGCCAGGTCACTGATGTCATTTTGGCTGGCGCCATTGGCCCCAAGCGTATCATGAGGCAACGGAGAACGCAATCAGGGCAGAGAGAGGGGGTGTAATCGGAAGTGCTCCTGGGCGCGGTCAGCCTGGTGCTGCTAATTGCCTGCGTCAATGTGGCCAGTTTGCTCCTGGCACGCGCGGTTTCGCGCGAGCGTGAGCTTGCCATGCGCGTCGCACTCGGTGCGGGCCGGCGCGCGAGCCGGATCGACCCGATGAAAACCTTACGCCAAGAGTAGCGCGGCATCCAGTGCGCAGTGCCGTCGGCTTGCTAAACCTGGAGCGACGACATGATCGCGTTCATCATCCTGGCGAAGGATAGAAAACGGCAGACGAGAGTGCCTGAGCCATTTCTCGCAGGGCTCGCTACTTTTTCGTTTCTGGCACGACCTTCTTGATCTTTTCGACTATCTTTTGAGTCTCGTCGGCATACTGGCCTTTGGGTGCAAGATGCAGGTATTGCTCGAACATCTGCAGGGCTTCTTCCGCTCTGTTTGCCTTTAGCAGGACGTTGCCGGCAAACAGGTAGGTTTCCGGGTTGTCCGGTTTCAGTTGGAGCGCCCGGCCAATTTCGGCGCCTGCCTTAGCAATGTTTCCCGTGTCCAAATAGAGCCTGCCCAGAGCAAGGTGTCCCTGCCAGGAAGCGTCGTTCCACTGCAATCCCTGCTGCAGTGCTTTTTCCGCCTCCGGATACCTTTTGCCGGTTCGATAGAGTTCACCAAGAGCGAATAGTGCCTGGGTAGTTTTTGGATCGATCTCGAGAACCCGTTTCAGAGCAGACTCCGCTTTATCCATCTGATGCATATCAAAGTACGCAGTTCCCAAGAGCAGTTGGGCTTGAAGAAAATCCGGGTAAATCTTAACGGCGCTTTCCAGATGGGGAATTCCCTTGGCGGGTTCTGTCCCGTTTAAGAGCGCTGTTCGTCCCTTTTCATACTCATCACGCGCCTCCTTCGGCACCTTGGTATCAATAATGCTGTCTGCACCCGGAACAATCCGATTCTCTTGTCCGGCCTTGTCGGGGACCAGTGTGAAAATAAGGTGCTCGTTAGGAGTAGTTGTCAGGTTCACTTCCTGCGTAACGGTGCGGAACCCAACGATAGATGCGGTGACGCGGTAGATGGCCTGGCCGATATCCAGGAACGAGAACTTACCTGTGCGATCGGTTCGTACCTGATCGACCAGCCCACCGGAGAATGCCTCCAGGCGCACAAGGACGTTTTCGGCAGGTCTCCCGCCTTGCGCGTAGCGGACTTCTCCCTGAATCCCAATCTTCATCCCTTTAGGAATTGGCACGTCTTGGGCAAGCAGCGGCGTGATTGCAGCTCCCAGAACCAAAACCAGAAACAAACTTCGCCGGTTCACCATACACTTCTCCTGATTGCCGGAATTGTTGGAATGAAGAGCAGGAGCGCTCCCGGGCGGCTCGTTGAGGCCCGGGAAGCGCTCGCCTCAGAAACATTCAGGGCTGTGTACAGCTTGGAGCAGTCGACTGCCACAAGCGGTTTAGAAGGTGATCTTCAACCCCATCCGGAACGAAATCGGATTGTACCAGGATGTGGGCTGCTTGAAATCCGGATTCGGCTGCTGGTACGTGCTCTCGCTGAACTGATTGATCAGCATCAGCGTTTGGGTGTTGGTGATATTGAAGATGTCGCCAACCAACCCAATCTTCGCCCGCTCCGACAACCGGATCGGATAATCGAAGTGCAAATCCAGGCGAAAATCCGTCGGCGTCCGTCCCAAGCTGCCGCGGCCGCCCAGCGGAACCTCGCCCGCGTTCAGATAAACCGGATGGGCCGCAAGATTGCTCATCGGGAGGCCGGACTGGATGTGGAAGCCCGTACCGATGTTCAATCCGTCGAAGATGCGCCAGCGATCCTTGAGCACGTTCTTGTTCAGCATGTAGTTGGTGTAGACGTTTACGATGTGGCGGCGATCGGTATTGAGCGGTCCGACGGCGAACTGATCGCCCAACATGTTGAAATCGCCTGCCGTGAAGTCGAAGAGCGAACTGATGGAAGGATCTGTCTGTTGGTTGTCATTGCGGAATGCCCCTTCATAGTTCCCGCGCAATGAGGCGATCCTCCAGTTCGCCAGCATCTGCCAGTTGTTGGATAAGCGCTTGTTCAACTCGATTTCCACTGCCCGGTAGATGCGGACCGGATCGACAAATCCGTCGGGAACGCCGTCAGCTCCCGGATTGCCGGCGGGTTTGCCGTTCTTGCCAAGCGCGGCGAAGCAGAAGTTGCCCAGCGGATTGTTGTTGCGGTCATACGCGGTTGCCGCCAGCGAAGGATCGCATGCAGCCGGCATGGTTCCACCGATCGGATAAGTGTATTCGATGGGGTTAACTCCGGCATCCGTTTTGGCGTTGATATTCCCGATGAAGTACGTCTGACCGAATGCGCCTAGAAAAGCGCCGTCTTCCGGCGGATCGACGGCCGCGTCTTCGATGATGCGCATCAACCTGCGATCGATGTAGCGGACTGACAGGAAGAGGTCGTGCGGCAACTCCTGTTCAAATCCGAGCATATGTTCTTGCGCGAATCCCAGCTTCGTGCCTGGGAGGATTGGGTTGGTAGCATCCTGCGCAGCTATCGAGACTGTAGATCCCGTTCCCGCGGTAATGCCGCCGGCAGCTTTGGAGATCAGGTGAGCCGCGTCAATTGCAGGAGTCACCGTTCCATACTGATTCACCGTGGCAATCCGCTGTCCGTTCACAATGGTATAGGCCGGTGCGAACCCTCCGCCCGTGATATCAAGTTCCGCGGAGAGGGACCTCTCTGCAGCGTCCAGAGGGAAGTACTGAGAGAACCTACCGAAGTTGTAATAGATCTTGGTTTTCCCCGTACCCCTGGGATCGATGGCTACGCCGAAACGTGGCGACCAGTTGTCAGTAAAAGTGAACGTGTTCCGATTTCCGGAAGGTCCGGGGGAGCCGATCATCTGCTCCTGCTCCCAGCGATAGCCGGCCAGGATGGACACGTACTTGTTCACACGCCAGGTGTCCTGCAGGTAGGCATCCTGATAGTTTGAGCGTGTGTCGAACGCGGGAACGCCAAACTCGCCCCGGTCCTGTCTGAGGTAGACGGGAACTCGCCCCGAGCCGGGGACATTCAGGAGCGGGCACAGCGTGCATGAAGAGGGCGCCAGCCTCAGCGACCAGGTCGCATTCATTGGCTGTCCCGCCGCTTTTGCGTTGATATTGTAGGTTCCATCGGCATTGGTGGCCGGCACGATGTAGTGGGGCCCACTCCGGTCACGTACTCCCGAATAGTAGGCGCGCTGATAATTGTAGCCTATGCCGAGAGTATGGCTGCCCAAGAAATTGAACATCTTCTGTGTGTCGTAGGCCGTTCGGTAGGTGTTATTCACAGTCGGTTCGAAGAAACCGTGCCCAATTGCAGTGAAGTTCCCGCGCGCCGCCTGGGTTCGGTCAGTGATCTGGTTGTAGTCAGCAAACCCCCCCTCGCTAAAATGATTGTGCCCCCAACTAAAGGATGCATTTAGCGTCCACGTCGGGGAAAACGAGCCGGTGTAGCGCGCGGCCATGCTGCGCGTGCCGTAATCCAGGATGCTATTGGCTGTAGTATTGTCGATGTTCAGCGTAGACCACGGTGCATTGTTGGTCGTGGTGGGATCGCCGAAGATCGAAAGATTGACCTGATGCCCGCTCGCGATGTTGGCATCAATTTTAGCGGCGTAATTCTTCGAGTAATCGCGTTCCACCGTCCGGCCCAATAGAGTCTGAAGACCGGACCCATCAGCACCCATGACGATTGTTCGCGCGATGGTAGGATTGTATGAACCAAAGAAGAACAGCCGTTTTTTGGTCAGCGGGATCGGTCCACCCAAATCGGCCCCCATGTCATAGTTCTCGGGATGGAGCGTCTTGCCGACTTTATTCACCGCATAATCATCCCGCTGGTTTCGCAGACCCTCCCACTGCCTAGGTTGAGCGTAACCAAACAGCTCGCCATGATATTGGTCTGTCCCAGATTTGGTGATGATGTTGACGATTCCCCCTTCTGCCTGTCCATACTGAGGCTCAAAACCGCCTGTTTTCACCTGGACTTCCTGCACGTAAGAGGTCGTAATGCCCACGCCCAGTGAACCATAGGACCGCGAAAATACGCCGAACCCTCCAAATGCAGAGTCGGTGATGTTAACGCCGTCGGCAATGTAAAGATTGTCGAGGGCGGAGCCTCCTGAAATAGATGGATTTGCACGGCTGGCATTGGAAGCTATGATTCCGTCAGTCGCGCCAGGAGCCAGATAGAACAAGCTGGTCACGGCACGCTGCAATGGAAGATTTTC
>JBEKYG010000423.1:0-5245 GCA_049511215.1 Acidobacteriota bacterium
CCTGCCGGTACTACCGGCGAAAAGGTCACCAGACCCATGGCCAGTTCCTTGATCTCCACGATACTCGACCTCACGAAGTACCTCATGAAAGCGCCTGAGCCGGCCAGCCCGAGGAGCAGGAAAAGAGCAAAGTAGTCGGTAAAGAGGGAGATGTATCGGATTTGAGGGTCGATCAATCTTCTGATAAGCAGGTAGGTCAGTGCCGCAAGAATGAGGATGTCGGTTACGAACAGGGCCGGAGTGCCGACCTGGAAGAAGCCGTCCAGGTTCTGTATCCACAGGGCAACGGCAGGAACTGGCTCGATAAAGAAGCGCAGGTGCCGCAGAAAAATGAAAAGAAAGGACCAGTGAAACGCAAGCGCGCCCAGCCATAGGAATTTGTTTTCATCGAAGACTAGTCTCGGCCCCTCCCGAAGCACAGCCTTGGTGTTACGGAAGAGCGAGCGAAAAAGGAGAACTTCCAGGGCAATTCTGGCGATCACCCCCAAAGTTGTGGAGGGATTCTCAAGCCAGGCAGCCTTGATCCATGGCAGGGACCTCTGTTGCCCGCAGGAGGTCGTGATGCGAAAAGGGACGGGTGAGCGGGTCCAGCACACTACGCGGTAGGCCACGCCCATGAGAAAGATTCCAATCGCCGCGTACGGCAGAATAACTCCGAAAACCACGCGCAGGCCGGTCACGAAGCCGCCGAGATAGCCCATCAGACCGAGTATTAGTACCGCGACCAGCGAATACAAGATATACATGGATCGCCACCTTGATTCAGCCGATTGTTTCTTCTTCGACTTGCCAATGCTCTTGCTCAAGCAGGGACGTCATGCGCCTGACTTCGCTGACCCTCATCTCACAAATCTGTTGGCGGACTCTCATAAAAATATCAAAAGCGAGGAGCGCCATCTCATCGATCCTGGCGTCCAGGTCCGTTGTCCATTGTGAAATGCACTTGGCGTCCGTCTCCAATTCTTCACGGATTACGTGCTTGAGAATGAAAACGAAACCCACAGCCTGGCTGGCGGACATATCATGGACCGCTCCTATTCTCACGATGCCGTACAAGTCAGGAGCCAGAGCTGCGACATTTAGCCCCCTGGTGAGACCTAGAAATAAGGAGGAGAGTCCTTCTCTGAGCGTGCGGTCGACCGGGCTGCAAAAAGGATCCTTCTCATGGGGGAAAAAACGGTTCGTTGACTCAAGATACGCTTGGAACGTACGCTCGAGCCATTTATTGATTACGCTGCTCTTATGCGCTGCCAATGCCGTCATCAACGGCGTATCCACGCTCGCCGCCATTCTCCACCTCCCTGAAACCTGGACTTCGGAATATGGAAGCCGGCTCAGACACATCCTGTCGGCTTGGGCAGACCTGCGAGCTTGCAGGCTCCCTTGGCCGGCCCCGAGGGAAATAGGTTATAAATCTCGTTGAGCTTGAAACCGGTTTCCTTGCAGAGTTTTCGTATCATCGGAGCGATGCCGAATTCGAGGTAGTAGTTCCGGATGTAATGGATCACTTTCCAGTGGCTCTCAGTAAGCTGCGCAACTCCTTCCGTGGACGCGAAATCCAGTGCTACCGCTTGGTCCCAGACTTTGGGATCCTCAAGGAATCCGTCCTCATCGACGGCATAGCATTTTCCGCTGACTTCAAAAATGGGCATGACTAAAGCTCCTTTAGAATTACGGCCATTCGGCCTTGGGTTCGTCAGATTAATTCAATGTAGCCACACGGGCACGCTTCGGCGCATTTCTTGCACCCGTTACATACTTCCAGCTTGATCTTATAATGCTCGCCTTTGGGAAGCCTGACGAAGCAGTTGTTGGTGCAATACATCCAGCAAGTCTCGCAATCCATGCACGTGCCGCAGGACATGCAGCGCTTGGCTTCGGACAGGGCTTCCTCCTCCGAAAGACCGAGCTGGATTTCGGTGTCCATACCGCGGTGCTCGACTGGAATGTCCAAGCGCTCCTGCCGCGACAAAGGCTTATACCAGTCCAGCTTCACCTTTTCGGGCGCAGCCGCTGGGCCCGGCGCAGGCTTTTGCAGTTGCTTGCCACGCAAGTGGGCATCGATGGCCTCGGCGGCAAAGCGGCCCTGTGAGATGGCAATCGCCACCAGGCCAAGCTCAGTGTCGTCGCCACCGGCGTAAACATCAGGAGATTTCGTGACGCCCCACTCATCGGCCTTGATCCAGTCTCTCCCCTCGCGCAGACCGTCAAAACCGGCAAACTCGGGTTCCTGGCTGATCGCAGCAATGATCGCTGTGGCCGCGATCTCGAATTCCGTTCCCGGCTTGGGCACGGGTTTAGGGCGGCCTGAAGCATCGGGAGCCCCGAGCTCCATGCGGATGCACTTCATTCCCACCGCCAGGTCATGCCAGCGCAGGATTTCCACCGGCGCAGCCAGGAACTCTATATTTATGCCCTCCTCCAGGGCACCCGCCACTTCCGCCGAAATCGCAGGCATTTCGGCACGAGTTCGGCGATAGAGTATGGTGACATCGGCTCCAAGCCTTTTGCTGACTCTGGCTGCATCAATGGCCGTATCGCCGCCGCCGATGACGACGACCTTATCCCCTATCTGAACAGCCTGGCCGCTGTTCGCCTGATTCAGGAACTCCGTGCCGGTAAAGACATTTTTGGCATCCTCACCAGACACACCAAGCTTGAGACCTTTATGCGCTCCGATCCCGACAAAAACGGCCTTGTAATCACGGTGCAGCTGGTCGAGGGTTACATCTTTTCCCAGGACACAGCTGCACCGCAGCTCTGTGCCTAGGTCCAGTATTTTCCGGATCTCCGCATCCAGGATCTCCCTGGGGAGCCGGTACTTGGGGATGCCGTAACGCAGCATGCCGCCCGGCTGGCTGAAGGCCTCAAACACTGTCGCGGGATAACCGCGGCGGACGAGCTGATAGGCGCAGGACAGGCCAGCCGGTCCCGCACCTATGACAGCCACCTTTTCCTGGTGTTGCTCATTGGACAGTTTGGCCAGCTTTAGGTTTTTGGCAATCCCAAGGTCGCCGATGAATCGCTCCAAGGCGTTAATGGCGACGGCGCCGTCTTTGCCCTTGCGATTGCAGTTGTTTTCACAAGGATGGGGACAGACCCGGCCGCACACTGCCGGAAACGGATTCCGTTCGGTGATCATGTGCCAAGCCAACTCCAATGCCTGCTCGCTGGTCCGGCCGTAGGCTTCGGCTTGCGCGATGGTGGTGAGCCAACCCCGGATGTCGGCTCCGTTCGGGCAGTTCGCAATGCACGGAGGCGATTTCCCCACATACACGGGCCGCAACGGACTGATCTCGGTGCCCGCGGCAGCCGTCCTGATCACCGGTTTTTTAACTTCTTTGAAGATGCCCATGGCTCAATTCCCAGAAACGGATCTCTTGTTTCAGTTCGTTACTGGAACCTGATGTGTGCCGAGCGGGCGAACGTCAGCCCTGCATGCCTGAAATCGTCAATGTGATAGCGAGTGAACTCAATCCCGGTCAACTTGAAAAACCGGGGCCAGCCAATCCTATCGATCCACTCGCCCATGCGCTCGAACTTCTGGGCGTTCTTGGCGTAGACGTTGACGATGTTTACGACGGCATCCACTACTTCGGGCCAGCGCGGCGGATTGTTCGGCAGGAACGGGATGGCGAGCTTGCTGAACTTCGGGGCGCTGCGCGCATTGCTCACTTTCCCGCCGACCCAGATGGACAAGCCATCGTTTTCCGGATCGTTGAGCGGCATGGCCGGGCACACCGTGTAACAATTGCCGCAGAACATGCATTGCTCTTTGATCACTTCGACCGACGGTTTGCCATCTACCGTAGCAGGCCGGATCGCACCCGTAGGACAGGACGCGATCAGCGTGGGGATCTCGCACACTTTCGGAAGAATGTCGTGCCGGATTTTCGGAGGGGTACGGTGAATGCCCAGGATGGCGATATCGGAACAGTGCACCGCGCCGCACATGTTGAGGCAGCAAGCCAGCGCGACCCTGAGTTTGGCGGGCATATCCTCGTGGATAAAGCGCGCATACAGGACATCCATCACGCACTTGACGATGCCCGAAGCATCGGTGGCCGACGAGTGGCAGTGAACCCACCCCTGCGTGTGGACGATGTTGCTGATCGCGTTGTTCGTCCCCCCGATTGGAAAACCAGCATCCTGGAGTTCCTTCTTGAGAGGTTCAATATTGTCAGGGTCGTCGAGCAGGAATTCAACATTGTTGCGGCTGGTGAACCGCAGGTGTCCGCCGGAGTACTTGTCCGCGAGTCCGGCAAAAAACCGGATCGTCTGCACACTGAGCAGGCGCGGCGAACCCGCGCGCACGGTGTAGATTCTGTCACCCGACTCCGCCACGTGGCATAACACTCCAGGTGCGATCGACTCATGGTGTTTCCACTGTCCGTAATTCCTCTTGATGAGTGGGGGCAGGAACTTCTCGTAATGCGGTGGGCCGATATCAGTAATGCGCTTTGTGGGTTGAGTTGTCATGTTCGAATCTCCTTTCGTTCACCGCTCTATTTTTGTAACTGTTTAGCCCCTTCAAAAGCAGCCACGGATTCCACGGATTTCACGAATTCATATGAATATTGCATGCGCGTATCGAGGCGCACCAAATGAAGCCGCCGTCTGTGCCTGCATCCTGGAGGCTGCAAGAAACACCGCGTTTTGATAGTGCCTTCATAAGATCCGTAGAATCCGTGAAATCCGTGGCAGTTTTTTGCTTTTAAAGGACATCTCGATAACCACAGGGCTAAACAGGTACCTATTTTTTGTCTTCGATCTGGAAAAAGATGTACGGGTTGTCCCTCGGAGCCGCGATCATCTCGGGCAAGGGATCGAGTCCGATGCCATCAAGGAAGTTAGCCATGCCAACCCGCTGCATCAACTCTCCGACACGCTCGCGGTTATTGCCGTATTCATCCCAGAACTCCCAAACACGCCGGATGAGCTCCTTCAGCGTCTCGAACAACTCCTCCGCGGGCACCAAGGGCACCAGGACCGAGGAGAGCAGCGCGCCTTGAACAATCGGCGCCTTTGAGCCGATGAGGATGGCGGCGCCTTTCTCCTTGCCCGGCCTCAGAGCCTTGGGCATCACATTGATGCAGTGCATGCAGCGCACGCATGCGCCGTTGTCGATCGAGAGCTTTTTACCATCCCAATTCATGCACTTAGCCGGACAGCGGCCGCAGACGTCAGACTGGATGTCGAGGCCCGCGGCCGCGTACTCCGCAACCGCTATGTCATCCTGCTGGAT
>JBEKYG010000424.1:0-5243 GCA_049511215.1 Acidobacteriota bacterium
TGCAGGAAGTCAGTCGCCTGCTAAACGCCTACGAGAGAGCCATTCTGGCTTCTGGCTCCTGACTTCTGGCTTCTCATATCCCGCCGTTTTTTTGGCGGGATATCAAGGGCGCAGCCCTTGGCGAGTTCCCGTCGCGAAACTCCTTATCCCTCCCTCCTGGACTTGGACGTGGACTTGGGCGTGGACATGCACAGATAAAGGGCGATCTGGTAAATATTATGTCTGGAAAGTTTACCTCGGACAAGACCGTCCACGTCCACGTCGAGGTCCAAGTCCAGGTCCAAGCTGCTCACTCGGTTTTTCGATGTGACCAGCGAATTTCGCGACAGAAACTAGCTAGGCGGCGCATCCTGCGCGCTCCCTACTGCCGGCTGAGTCGGCAGATCTTTTTGAGCGGCGGGCTAGTCATAGCTGCGCTCCCCGAAGATCGCGGTCCCGACGCGCACCATGGTGGCGCCTTCCTGGATGGCAACTTCGAAGTCGTGGCTCATTCCCATGGAAAGCTGGCCACGGCCAAGGGCGCCCGGTTGCTCCAGCTCGATCGATTGGCGCAGGTCGCGCAGCGCCGCGAAATAGATACGGGTGCGTTCTGGATCTTCGAAAAAGGGTGGAATGGTCATAAGGCCATCCAGCCGCAAGCCTCCCATATCAGCGGTAGCGGCGACGATTTCGGCAACCTGGCCGCGATCCGCGCCGAATTTGGTTTCCTCATGCCCCAGATCCACCTGGATGAGAACCGACAATGTCTTATCGAGCTCGAGCGCTGCCTGGCTGAGTTTCCGGGCCAGCTTGATGCTGTCGACCGAGTGGATCACATCGAAGAGTTCGGCGGCGCGCCAGGCTTTGTTCGACTGCAGGTGGCCGATCATATGCCATGTGATGTTCGGCACCGACTGGAAAGAGGGAATCTTGGATTCCGCTTCCTGAACCCGGTTCTCCCCAAAGTGGGTCTGTCCAGCCGTGATTGCGGAGGAAATGCTTTCCTGAATGAAGTTCTTGCTGACGGCAATCAGCGTGATTCCCTCGGGCCCGCGCCCGCGCGCCACCGCTGCCGCGGCGATCCGGCTTCGAATCCTCTGGATATTGTCCGCAATCCCGTTCATTTAACTCACCTATGGCAAGCGGAAAGGATTTTTTACCGCCAAGACTCCAAGGCGCCAAGGCGCCAAAAGCATTTTTCTTTACTTAAATTCGAAATTCGAGATTCGAAATTCTAAGATCTCGAATCTCGAATCTCGAATCTCGAATTTTGGTTGCGTCTATGCCGCCTCTCACTTCATTGCTTGTCTCGCAACCGGCGGTTTGTTACTCTCCCAGCTGCTACGCCGATGGAATTCTAGATGCATTTCTTATCTCAAGCAAGAACATGCCATGTTTATGACATTTGAAGGGATCGAAGGCTCCGGCAAGAGCATGCAAATAGCCCGCGCTGAAGTATACCTTGCGGGAAGGGGCGTGCCCTGCCTGCGCACGCGCGAGCCGGGAGGAACGGCGTTCGGGGCGGCCGTGCGCCAGGTGCTGCTTCACGCGGGGGGCCCGCCGCGTGAGCCCGTGGCCGAGCTGCTGCTTTACCTGGCGGATCGCTATCAGGACCTGCACGAGCTGATCGACCCGGCTCTGAGCCGAGGCATCACCGTGCTCTCGGATCGCTACCACGATGCGACCCGCGCTTATCAAGGGGCGGCCCGGCGTGTGCCCGCGGCGACGATCCGGGAATTGGCGAATCTGCTGCAGATACGCGAACCCGACCGGACTATCCTGCTCGACCTGACGCCTGAAATAGGACTCGCGCGCGCCCGTTTGCGCAATGAGACGAGCGGATTTGCCGGGGCGGAGGGGAGGTTCGAGGCGGAGGACCTTTCATTTCACAGGGACGTGCGCTCAGCCTATCTGGCATTGGCGCAATCCGAGCCGGATCGGATCAGCGTCGTCGATGCCTCGGGAACCCCAGACCAGGTTTTCGGGCGCATTGAACCGCTCCTCGCGGCATGGTTCGGCTTCACGGCCGGGGGGCCGAAGCCATGACAGGCAAATTTGTTGGACTTGTTCAGAAACCACGGAAGACACGAATGGAACGAGAGGCTTTTTGTTTGGCTATTTCGTGGTTGTTGGGTTGCTGCGGGAGGCTACTCGGGTGAACGACCCATTAACCTTCAAGTCTTTTGTGGGCAATGGTCGCGTGGTCGAGATTCTGCGCCGGGCCATCGATCAGGAACGCCTGCCGCATGCGCTGATATTCGCTGGTCCGGCAGGGGTCGGGAAACGGACGCTTGCGCTGCTCCTGGCTCAGCATCTGAACTGCCTGCATCCGGAAAGCGGGGTGGCCTGCAACGTCTGCAATAGCTGTCGCAAGATCATCAACGCAACTCACCCGGACATCAGGGTCATTGAGCCGGACGGAGCCTTCATCAAGATTGACCAACTGCGGGCCCTGATCGAGGAGATCGCGTATCAACCGTTCGAAGGGCGCTATCGAGTGGCGATTCTGAACAGCGCTGATCAAATGCGCGCGGAAGCGGCCAACTGTCTTCTGAAGACACTGGAAGAGCCGCCGAGCCGCTCCATCCTCATTCTCGTAACTGCAAAACCCTACCTGCTCTTGAGGACGATCCGCTCGCGTTCGCAGATGCTTCAGTTCGGGTCGATTGCCGAGGATGTGATTGAGGAATATTTGACGAAACATGAGGGCCGCACTCGCGAAGATGCCCGGCTGGCGGCTGTTTTGAGCAACGGCAGCCTGGGTGCCGCGCTGGCGTTCGATGCCGAGCGTAACCGAGAAATCCGCCGACAGGCGCTCCGATTCGTTTCCGTGCTGCTGCGCAGGGAACGTTTTGCTCAGGCCAGCGCGCTGGCTGCAAGCATTGTCAAAGAAAAGGAGTCATTCCAGGCGTGGGTCGAATTGACGGCCACGATGCTGCAGGATGTCTACTACGCCCAGGTGGCGCCGGGACGGATGGGTCAGCGCGACATGGAGGTGGAACTGACGAACCTGGCGCAATCGGCCCCGCACCCGGCTGTGGTGGCGGCGATCGAAGCAGTCAAGAATCTTAAGGCCGCGCTCCAGCAGAACGTAAACCGCCAGATTGCCTTGGAAGCGCTGTTCATCGCTCAAACCAACCGCACCTGGGCAAATGAAATGATGAGCGGTGAGAACTGAGTTTTTGCTCGTGACTCATCACTTGTTCTTTTCCAGGCGTCCGCTCCGCGATTTGAAATCCGCAGCCTTGGGAGAGTCCGGATACTTGTTGAGGAAGTCCTTGTAGACCGCCAGAGCCTTGGCCTTGTCTCCTTTCTTCTCGTAGGCGCGTCCGAGGCGATCGTAGGCCTGGACCAGGTTCGGCTGATATTCGATCGCATCCCGGTAGCGCGAGATGGCCGCATCGTAGTTGCCCTTTTTAAAATAGGAGTCTCCTATCTTGAGGTTCTCCTCGGCTAGCATGGGGCTGTAATTCTTTTTCGCGGCCGTTTCGGCATCAGTCTTTCCTTCCGCCACACCGGTGTCGCGAACCAGTCCCGGCGGCTTCTTGGGGGGTGTCTGCTGCTGGGCTATGCCAGCGGCCGGGAGGCCAAATATGCCCAAAACCAGGCAGCATATGAGTCTATCAAGGCGTAGCATCACCCCTCCCATTACTGGATGGCTCCTCCAGACCTAAGTTATGGTATATCAGAGCATGACAGAATTTATCGAATTACTTTTCTCTTGTCAAAAAACCGCCAGTACGCTAGTATTCTTGCAATTCGGCATTTCCGAAAAAACCCAATCGCATTCCGATTTATTTGGTGAAGCAGCGCTTTGGTTTGAAAGGGTCATAATACTCAGCCGCAGTTCATTATAGTCTCCATGGGAGAGAGCATTCATGGTAAATCGTAAACTGATCCGACCGAGCCTGTCCGAGATCAAGGATCAGATGCCTCGCTACAGCGCGGTTCCTCGCAAGCGTGTCCCCCCCGAAGTGACGAACGCGGAGAATTATTACTATATCAAACAGATGGCGGCTAAGACGCCGATGGTCGTCAAGCTCGTGGACGGGGAGGAAATCCGTGGGGTCATCGAGTGGTATGATCGAAGCTGCATCAAGGTGCACCGGCAGGACGGCCCCAATCTCCTGATCCTCAAGCATGTAATTAAGTATATGTACAAGCAGAATGAAGATCAGGAACCGGATCAGGAGCCTGACGACGTGGATTTAGAATAGGGTGCTCATATGGCAAACAGGTGACATTCCTCTTTTCCAGATCTTGAGCAGCGTCATGAACACAGGGACTGGGAAAGAGGAATGTTCCATTTTCGCCCTTTGCGTGCTGACAAAAGATTCTGCCCGTGCGTGACGCTTCTGATTCTGAACTCCGACAAATAGGCATCACAACAGGAGATCCAGCCGGGATCGGGCCCGAAGTCTCCTTGCGGGCTGCGCTGAATCCGGAATTGGGTGGCTCCTGCAGGCTGCTCCTGTTCGGCGATGCCGAAATCCTGCGCAGCCAGGCTTCGAGTCTGGGGCTTTCCTGGGGTCTGGACTTGGTCTCCAAAGAGGCGTTGGAAGGAACCGGGCCGCTGCCGTGGCGCGGCATCGTTCACATCCCCGCCCGGCGCGAGCACATCACCATCGGCCGAGGCTCGCGGGCCAGCGGTGAGGCTGCCGCGCAGAACATCGCCGCGTGTGCCCGGGCCTGTCAGCACGGGCGCCTCCATGCCATGGTGACGGCGCCGCTGAACAAGAGGTTCTTCAACGAAGCGGGCTATCATTTCCCGGGACACACGGAATATCTGGCGCACCTGTCCGGAGTGTCGCGTTTCGCGATGGCATTCCTCACTGAACGCCTGAAAGTCGTGTTGGTGACGATTCATATGCCGCTGCGCGCGGCCATCGAAAGCATTACCTCGGCATCCGTCACCGAGAAGCTGGAAATTCTGCTCCAGGAATTTCCCCGTTTGGGGCTTCCGTGCAGCAGGATCGCGGTAGCCGGACTCAATCCACATGCGGGCGAGTCGGGTCTGCTGGGTAG
This sequence comes from Acidobacteriota bacterium, assembly GCA_049511215.1. Classification (GTDB taxonomy): domain Bacteria; phylum Acidobacteriota; class UBA6911; order UBA6911; family UBA6911; genus JAFNAG01. The sequence continues at coordinate 5,005 of JBEKYG010000424.1, forward strand.
GGAGGAGATCGAGCAGATCGAGCCTGCCCTCACTCAGGCTCGCGCGCGCTATATTGACGTTGTTATTGAAGGTCCCGTTCCGGCCGACACGCTTTTTCACCGAGCGGCTCAAGGGGAGTTCGACGCGGTCCTTGCCCTCTACCATGACCAGGGGTTGGCTCCGATTAAACTTCTCGGTTTCGGTGAAGCCGTGAACGTGACCCTGGGCCTGCCCTTTATCCGAACCTCCGTGGATCATG
>JBEKYG010000425.1:0-5243 GCA_049511215.1 Acidobacteriota bacterium
CGTCCCTTCGCCATCCTGGCCCTCCTTACATGTGCATCTTAGCATACGCAGTATTAAATAACAACCATGGATTTGTGCTTTCACCGCGCATTATCGGTCTTTTTCGGGCAAATCTTCAGCCTTTACCGTCACCCGTTGAGCGCCTCGATCTCCAGCCCAAGGGAAGCGATTGTGCTCTCGTACCGCTCCGAGAATTCCGGCAGCTGTTGACGCCCAGCTGCTCAAAGCCATCCTCAAGTAGCATCTATATCCCAACCTAAACAGCCTGAAGTTCGGCAAATACAAGCCAGTGACCATCAAATAACGCCGACGATGTTGGTTGCCGGCACCTTACGCGCGGCGATTCCCCGTTCTTGATATTCGTTCGCGATGAGCGTGCATGCGCGCTCGTGGGCGAACGTACAGCACAGGGACAGCTGCGGGGAGCGTTGTAGCCGGGGCGGCGTTTTGGACGTTTCCGAGCATCGGTTCAACCTTGACTTGTCTTTACCGAGTATTTACAATGTAAAACATGGAGTTCGATTGGGACCCCGACAACCTAAAGCACATCGCACGACATGGCATTACCCCAAAAGAAGCCGAAGAGGCGGTCCTGATTGAGCCGTTGGGAGCCGATGTTCAACCCCACGAAAGCGAACAGCGGGTGCTCTGTTTTGGGCGCGCCAAATCAGGGCGACTGCTTACTATCCTATACACTGAACGGCGCGGCAAGATCCGAGTCGTCACGGCTTACGAGATGACCAGGCAACAGCAACGAATGTACTTCGAAGGGAAATGAGCATGCCCAAAAAGCAGATCACAATTCCAAAGTTCCGCACCGAGGCCGAAGAGGCCAAGTGGTGGGACAGCCATCCGGAAACGGCCACGGAGATCATGAAACGCGCGCTGAAGTCCGGCAAAGCGAGGCGGGCGGTTCCCTTGCAGACCGTTACCATGCGGCTCCCGGTGCCTGATATCAAGACCGCCCAGGATCTCGCGCATCAGAAGGGGCTTCCGTATCAGACCTACATCAAGATGCTCCTGCACGAGGCCCTCAAAAAAGAGCGTTCCGCATAACCCACTCGGCCTGACGCTGCCGAGCATGTCAGGCCTTGCTCTTGCACGGGGACATTGCAGAGCATTCTGAAGGATCTCGATTTTAAGATGTGGGGACCGCAATGGAGCGCTATCTGGCATTGTTCGCCCCCGACCTGAAGGCTGGCGCCTGCACCGAAACGTTTCCGGATTTCGGTTGCGGCGCCCTATCCGTTCGGTAATTGAGCCGGATGGGCCGCCTTGACCTTCAAACACGGGCCGAGTATACGGACGAGGCCGGCCGCGAGATGACTGGCCTGAACTGATTCGCCACGATTTTGCCTTGCACGATCTCGAATGCGATCGTTGCGATCCGCATGGAAGAATTTGCAGACCTTTGGGGTGTCGTCCTTACGAAACCTGATACTCAAGTAGCATCTGTCGCCCATCGCCCCAACGCCTCCAAAAAGAGAAAACGGGCACGCGCCCATTTTATGGGCGCTTTGTCTTTTCATCACTGTTTAGGGTCACGGGTCACGGGTCACTGTTTCCGAAACCTTGCCGAAACCTTTACCTAGGGAGTTAAGTCATTGATTATGTGATGTTTGTGGATTGGCACTTTTTCGAGGTGAGCGCGTTCTGTTCTCCTGACCTCGTTCCGTGTGTGAGTTGGCGCTGAGCACTTTTTTGCGAGATTTCGAGTACCCCTAAACAAGCTTCCGGCAAGCTTTCCAGAAGGTTTCGCGAACCTTACCGAAACCTTTCGGAAAGCTTTCGCTAACCTTGCCGAAACGTTTCGCTAACCTTGCCCAAACCTTCCGCCAACCTTTCCGAAAGGTTCCAACTATGAGACTCTTCGAAGGTTAGGCTCTTCGCACAGAGCATCTATCTCCGCTCCACTCAGGGGTTCATGCTCCGCAAAAAGGCTCGCCAGCGGTTCGCAGCCCCGCAAATCGGGATCATTCTCCAATGCTTCCTGCAGAAGCCGTTTGCCGGTTTTCCTGGAAGGTTTCGCGAACCTTCCCGAAACCTTTCGGATGGGTTTAGGCAACCTTTCGGAAAGCTTTCGCTAACCTTGCCGAAACGTTTCGCTAACCTTGCCCGAAGGTTTCGCCAACCTTTACGAAAGGTTCTAACTATCAGACTCTTCCGAGGTTAAGCTCATCGCAGAGGGAATCTATCTCCGCTTCACTCAGAGGTTCATGCTCTGCAAAAAGGGCCGCCAGCGGTTCGCAGTCCAGCACCTCGGGATCATCGGCCAATGATTGCTGCAACAGCCGTAGTCCGGCATGGACAGTCGCCACTTCACGGATATTTATGACTCGCACTGCGCTACCTCCACGATTTTCTGCTCGGCCTGGGTTGGCAATTCGGTGGCCGGCTCCCGCTCGCTACCGTAATTTTTTATGTCCTCGGGGATGCTGGGCTCATCCAGCAGGTGCTTGCCAAGCAGGACGTCTTTGGAGATCACTTTGCCGTCCTTGCGGCTGACCAGGATCACGTCGGGACCATTCGAATAAACGGCGCCGGGGCATTCGGCATCATCGACGACGATCGTGACGCGCTGGTTCTTGACACCATGGGTCGAGTGACCTGCGATCTTTTCCCCGCGGTCCAGGTTGATCGGCATGATCACCGCTTGTGCTGTTTGTCCATCTTCGCCCTGGACCTCGATCATGCACGGGGACCGATCGTCAATCACACTGATCAGCGCCGGCGCGCCGAGCTTGTTCTTCGCCAGCGCCTTCAGTTCCTTGACGACTTTTTCAAGTAATTCGAGGTTAAGGCAGATTGCCACAGATACTCTTTCGCGCCCCGGGATTACCAGCTTGTGGTCGGGGAACCGGCCTTCCAGCTTCCTCGGGCGGAAGACTCTGGGCAAGTCGAGATCGGTCGTGGCGAGCACGGCCGACTTGGAATCCTTTCCTTCCTCGCCTACTATGACGTGCTGCAAAATCAGAAGGGAGGTGCTCGACGGAATTGCCTTTGCGATCTCCAGGGCGGCTTTCGCCGGCAGGATAAACGGCTCAAACTCCTCCGTCGGAACCACTCCATCGATCACAGGGAAACTCTCGGCCGGCCATTTCGGCGTCGAAACAGTCACGAGGCAGTGCCCGTCGGTAACTACCGTCTCGGCCGGAGTTACCAGGATTCCGCCAATCACATACCGGCTTTCCTCCTTTGAGGCCAGCCGGGCTATCTCCAGGTTATGTTTATTCAACATTGCGTTCCTCCTTCGGCCCATACAGGTACACGGGCTGTTCCATCGAGATTCTGGTCGTCACCGTGCGTTCCCGGTCTACTCTGACTGACAGGTCAGACGCGAAACCGCGCTCGTCGTTCTTCGAGAAATCGGTGCAATCCTCGCAGTGATTGGTCATGCAATTCTTGTGGAGATGTGCCCCACAACTCGGGCATCCGAACATCCGCCCATGCGAGCATCCGCACTGGACGCAGCCTCTTTCTGCCGTCATCGCGCCTCCTGCACGGTCGCCGGCAGCAGATCGGAAGCGTAGGGAAGTACGACCGGATCGGAGTCCGGCTCATCGATCACGGTGACCGCAATATCGACGGCGGGGTAGTACTCCTGGAACCCGCGATTGATCGCGCTCAAGGTTTCAAAAGCCAACCTGGCGCTGGTCATCCGGTGCGTGGCGTAATCGGTGCACACATTGTAGGCGTTGTACACGGTGTTGCCGCGCAGGGCTTCGAGAATCGCCTTGGCGTGCCTTTGCGCCACACTCTTAAGGATGCCGCGCACAGCCTCTTCCGAAGACGGTGTGTCTTGCCACTGGCGGTAGAGGTCGAGGATCTTATGGAACCCAACGAGGTAGTTCTCGAGCTCCACGCCGACTACCGATATGTCGATCTTGCCGGCATGGAAGGCGAGAAATCCGCCGGCGAAGCACCCGGCGCCTCCAACAGACAGATTGGTGCAAACGAAGCGGAAGGCACCGATCGAAATCGCGAGCTTGCCGCTGCCGTCGTAGGTGTTGCCTACTTTGATCATCGGGCACAGCCGGTCGCCGTGGCTGACTTCCCGCATCAGGCCCGGGAATTTCAGGAGCGCATCCATCTTTGCGCCACCGTTTGTCACGTACAAACCCATCGGGACCTGGCCAACATCGAGCCTCGACACTGCTCCGGTAATGATGTCGATCAGGCTTTTGTGCTCGACCAGCGTGTAGTGCTTGCTGACTACTCCCAGGGCAGCCCCGGTGTCCGTTCGGACCACGGCTCGGCGGTTCGGGATCTCTATGAATTGGTCGCCGTGGCGTGTGAACGCCGGCCGCATCTCCACATCAAAATCAACTTTGGCTCGAGCGATCTCCTTCTCCAGGTTTGCGTCGAGAACTATCGGCAGTCTCCTCATGTTGTCTCCCTCTTGGCATAGGCCCGGAACCGGGCAGTGATTACGAAACGCGCCTCCGGATCTCCGGCCAGCGCCAGCCTGACCAGCCCGGCTTTGATTTCCGGGCACAAGTGCATGCGAAAGACCGTTTGCTGCATGTCGGCCTCCGTCATCAGGATTCCCCGTTTTTCATGGAGTGTCCGGGGAAGCGACGCCGGGGACTTCGGGTGTTCGCCTGCGCCTGTATTTTGTTTCATCATGAACCGTATCGTAATACAGGGTATTAATGCAGTAAAGCCAAAAACGACAAGGGGATCGGGAATAAAATTGGCCGCAGCTACGTTTCCAATCAGCCTGCGGTCTATAGTTGCGGCGTATCATCCAGAAGAAAATCGCCCGTAACGCCGTGAAACCTCCATCGCCTTTTCGGGTCTCTTACGGCCTGTGGGACTTTGCCTTGGCAGGTATCGCCTATCTGATAATCTGACCGTATGAACATCAGATACCCCACCATGACTAGGGAGGGTTTATGGCCATAAGCAGACTCGGTCAGCGCCGGCAGGTCGTTATTCCCAAGGAGATTTGCGAAGAACTTGGCTTAAGCGAAGGCGATTTTGTCGAGCTGGGGATGACAAGAGGTTTGGCGACCGTCAAACCCAAGAAATTGGTCGACCCCGACGACATTCTGACTCCAGAAGAGGAAAAACGCATGCGCAAGGGCGAGGCCCAATTGAAGCGGGGCAAGCACGTCCTCTGGGAAGACGCAAAGAAAAAGCTGAAGCTCTAACCTATGTTGTCTTGCTTTGGCAGTTCACCTTTCACCGGAAGTTTACAAGCAGCTAAGCCGAGTTCCGCGCGACCACCAGGGAACGATCGC
>JBEKYG010000426.1:0-5228 GCA_049511215.1 Acidobacteriota bacterium
CACGCGTAAGCGCCTCCTGTATTGCCGTCCACACACTGTTCTTGGAATTGTGGAATTCCACAGTAATCCAACGCGCTGGCTTCAATGCGCGGTACATGACCGCAAAGCACTCGCACATCATTTCCGTGTAGTTCTCGAGCGTGAAGGCGCGAGATTTTTTTCGCCGATGAACCACGGCTTCTTGGCCCGTATTGGTGAACAATCGGAGCCAGCTTTCCCAAACGATGCTGAGATCTGAGTAAATGATGTTGCTGCCAAAAGGCGGATCGACGAAGATATAGTCAAGGGATGAATCAGGAAGACCTGCTCTCGCGGTTGATGACGTCGATACCACAGTCGAGCGCTGGCTGATCGCCGAAAAGACCGAGAGTCTGGATATCTTTCCCTCTAAGGAATACCCGGGACTTACCTCCGACTGCATTGCTCCTACATAGAGCGTGCCGCTCAAGATTCTATTGACCTGTGAGAAGGCGTTTTTCAGGTAACGGTTGAGCCTCGAAAAACCCATCAAAACGGATTGGAACCAAAACCACAGAAAATGGCCTAATCGCCGGTCCTTGGATGAAATGGCTTCTATCTCACGTTTGAACCAGGCAACCATGACCAGGCTGCGACGCATGAAAAAACCGTCGACGCTGTATATGCCCAAAGCGCGGTAATCTCGCTCATACCAGAGGTCAATGTCTTCATCGATTCGCTTTGTGGGATACCAATCCTCAATCGCGACCTTTTCAATCCTTCTGAGTACGTCGAGGTCATCTTCGTCAGGAGTCTTCTCGTGCTTCGTCTTGCCGATGCTGTAATTGATGAGAACGGGAACTTGTCTCGCCTTCTGAACCGGTTTCCCAAGCGCGGTGTCCATTACCGTGGTCGTTGAACGGTCAAGATTGGACTTGGATACTTCGGAGTTACAGTGAGGGCAGAACGCCGTATCCTTTACATCGCCTTGCTCAACGGCCACATCCCAGAAGACGATCTCACCCTGGCATTGACTGCACAGAAACACGTCCGACCAAACCGTATAGTTAAGCGGTCCTTTGGTCTTGCCGCTGGGATGTCTTGTCTCATACATCCAACCCCAATCCTTGCCAAACCGATCAAGCAGGTTATGTGCAGCCTTTTGAAATGAACCCACATCAATGGGCAGGTTGTAGTTGGCAGCAATGAAAGAAGCGGCAGGTGACAGGTCATTCAGAATTGAATACCGCGAGCCGAGAACCGAAATGCCCTCCCCTTTCTCATCCACGACGCTACTATCTTGGGCCACCTTGTACCCAAGAGATTCAACCGCATTTTGGTCGCCACAGAGTTGGGCTGCCACGCCGGTCATTCCCGTCCCGCAGAATCCGTCGAAGATCACATCCCCCGGCTCGGTATAATGGAGGATGTATCGCATGATGGCCTTGTGCGGCACCTTGGTGTGGTACGAATGGGCGTTGTAAATCGGGTCGTTCTTACCCTCGCTCACATCTGCGGCGAACGGCTCCCGGCTGTACGGTTTGCTCGGGTCGTAGGGCTTGCCGTAATGCTTGATGAAGTCGGCAATGAACGGGTTCGGGCAGGCGGTGTAGTAAGGCGGATCGGACAGCGCGAGGATGTCCTCGTCCGAGCCGATGGGGAATCCCTCGATCTTGCGGAATTCCGGGTCCTGCAGATTCTCGCGCAGCTTCGCTAGGAAGTATTCCCGGCGCTTTTCGTCGTCCGGGAACGTCATGCCCAAGCATTCCACCTGGCATTTATGCTTTTCCATCATTTCCTGTTCGAGGGACTTCTCGAACATCTCGCTCTGGCCCGCCGAATCCATGAACAATCTTTTTGTCCGTGAATCCTTTCTTCTTCTTCCCGATCCGCTCATGGACCCACGACCTCATTCAGATAACGGGCGATTCGGTCGCGGTTCGCGCCGAGGCTGGAAAACTGCTTCTCGCAGACGTCGCTGAAGCGAGCCAAGACCTTGCGGTTGATGCTCTCCTGGTCCTCGAAGACGGCCATGCTGCGAAACGGCACCCCCCACTTTTCGAACTGAAGCATGGAGATGGTAGCATCCCGCGCTTTGTCATCCCCAGGCAAAGCGAAAACGAAAAGCGGACGTTCCGTTCCATTGACACGACAGTCCACGCTGTACATTCCCTGCGTGTCGCGCTGAGGATCGTGCCAATCGAAAATCCTTCGATTTTCAGGGACGGTTGCCGTCATCAACGCGCGAAAATCCTCCATGAACGTCGACCGCACACGTTCCCGTGACACGCCCTGGAGGTCCAGTTCCTGCTCTTTGTGGCCGCGCTTTTCGCGCAGGCGCATTTTGGAGCGGAAATCCACGGCAAGCGGTTTCCTTTCTTTGAAAAGCCTCGCGATGTCAGCATCGGAATATCTTGCAGCCATTTTACCTACTCCAAAACGATCCGCACTTTGCCGGGCTCCTTGCCCTTGATGAGCCCGTCCAGGTATTCCTCAAATCGTTTTCTCATCTCCGCCGGGGTGGCCGGCGAGCCGCCTGCGATCAGGGCATCGCGCAGGTCCGCAATTTTGACCGAGACCTTCGTAAGCCCGGATAACGCCTCCTGCAATGCGTGGATGAGATCCTGATCCGAATCGTCCGGCAGGATCCGATTCTTGATGAAGCCGTCCACGAGCTTGCGCGGCGAGGGTTTGAGCAAGCTCAGGTTGCCCTTGGTGGTAGGGTCTTCGAGGTTGGTCAAAAGGGTCTGCGTCCAGTTCTCAACCAGCTTGTCGAGCTCAACATCCAGGCCATCGAGCAAGGCAGCCGCAGGAACCTCCGTTCGCTCGACGGCCGGCTTGAAGTTGCAGTGCGGGCAGACCGGTGATGCTTCCAGTTCCTGCTCGGTGAGCGCGAAGCAGCTTTGTATCTTGTTTAACCTTTGCTGAAAGGTGATCAATTGCTGCCTGGGCATTAGGTCGATAGTGACCAGTTTTTTCAAAATCTCCTGGCGATGATCTCTTGTAAGCGCGGCTTTCTTTTTGTCCTCGTTCACGCCCAGACGCGCCTTCGCGTGCAAGGCGAGGTATGCTAGCAGATAGGCCTTCTTGAGATTGCCGAGATTGCGCTGGGCCTGCTGGCGGAACGTCCCTGCGCTCCGGCTCGCCATGTCACCGATCTGGGTCAAAACCTCGTCCCGGGCCTCCTTCATCTTGTCGATGCACTCATGTCCGGTGGGCAAGACCGCCTCGGCGGTTGAGAGGTACGCTGCCGTGGATCCGAGGTCGCCTACCAGTTCCTCAAGTGATTTGATCGCGGCATAGGAATTGAGCCCGTCCCGATGTGCCGTTACTTCCGAGGCGTCATAGCGAAAATTCTTGAGCTTCCCGGACGAAGTGTAGGCCTGTAGTGATTCGAGGAAGGCCTTTGTGCTGTCCAGCTTGGTCCGCAGCTTCTTGATTTCTTCTTCTGCCAGCAGACTGTGGCCCCAGAAGAACAGACCGGTTTGCAGGCTCTGCTGCAGGAGCACCAGGCGCTCTACGGCGGTGGTGACGGCCTTCTGGAGCTCCTGAACCGGCTCGTCCTTTCCCTGAGTGATCATTTGAGCCATGCCCGGCGTGAGGCCAAGCAGTTCGAAGAGCGCCTTGAGCGCCGCGATGTTCCAGTCCTTTGGCCGCTCGATGTGCTTGAACTGGGCCAGCTCGTCGATGCCGGTGCCGGCCAGTTGCGGCAGACCCGTAGCGTCGAACTTTTTGCCCGGGATGGAAAGCACCACCTCGCCGGCATAGACCAGCGCGGCAAGCACTACTACGGCCCATTCAGGTTCGAGCCGGAACGATTGTGGTGCGAGATACTCCACGCCGAGGATTTCCTGAATCAGCTCGGAGCGGTTGACCACCTGGCCGTGGCCCTTCTTTTTGGCGACGCCGAGGATGTGCTTGGCATATTTCGACCGGGACGGAGCTAGCCGCTCGCCGTCGAGAAGCTCAAGGGCGTCCAACACTGCGGTGGCCTGCTTGGTGCGGTTCTGGCCAGCGATGGCGCGCAGGGTGTCCTGCGCGGCCTGGGCTCGGTTTGCTCCGGTGATGAGCACCGAGAATGATGGGTATTCGGGAGCCTGGTCTTGGAAATGAGCCCCAAGACATAGACCAGCAATGGTGTTCACCAGGTCGCGGAAGTTGATGCGCTCATGCGCGCCAATGCCCGAAAGCTCGCGGAGGGACTTGCCCTTGGACCACTCAATCAGGGACTTGGCGCGCCCCTGGTAGGTGACGTCGAAGGCCGTGGTCATGTTCTTCTGGAGCCATTGCACGAGGTCGCGCAGGAAGTTCGACGCCTTGGATTCGTAGGTGGACTTGGCGTGGCCTGAGGCAGTGGAGGCAAGTTCCAGGGCTGCAGCGTAATTTCGAAGCGCGGTGAGGAACTCCTCTTCTGTATTCGTGAGGCGCAGGAACAGCTCATCCGGTTTCTTCTCGTCCTTGAAGTGGGGCGCATCGAAGGGCTGGATGAAGTAGAGGTAGAAATCCCGTGGCGGCACGGCCGTGGAGCGTTCGTTGGGTGCACCGAAGAACAGGTATCCCTGGCGCGCGGCCTTGTGCTCCAGCCATTCAAGCTCGTGCTGCCAGATCTTGTAACCGGTTATGTAGGTCTGGTCGGTACACTCCATGACCCGTTTCAATGCCTCGTAGTAGTAGCGGTCGAGCTCCTGATCTTCGAGACTGTCAGATCGATTTCGGATCTGTGCGTCGTAATCCACGGTTTTTTTGACATCGAGGTAGAACTGACCACTCAAACGCCCTTTGGCATCCGTTTCCGTGGCTGAAATGAATTGGCCATTTACGGATTGGCTTATCACTCTGATTGCCGATTCAACCTCACCTCTTAAATCATCTGCCGGATCACCACCAAGCTCGGCAACAATCGGATCAAAAAGGCATAAAGCATCTCTGAGTGCTTCTGCGTTGAGTCCAACTGGCGTGTCAATACTGCCCACAGTCAGCCGGTGGAGACTGAGCCCGTTTATGATTCTCTTCGCAAAGTCTTTGTTTTTCCCTTTAGGGTAATTGCTGTCGACCAGCCCCTCGAGTTTCATGCTGCAATCAATGACTTCGCGAATCTCCGGGATGGCACGATAGGCCGCATTGTCTTTCAGGGTCGTCCAGTAGCCGTCATAGGCGATGACCCCGGGGCGGTCGTCAGGAACACGCTGGCCGAGCAGCTTCTTCATGACGAGGGACAAGGTCCTGAGCACCTCGCGTTTTTCCACTGCGGTAACCCGCTCGAAGGTGTC
>JBEKYG010000427.1:0-5227 GCA_049511215.1 Acidobacteriota bacterium
CCATCCCTTGCCACCCAACATCGGCGCGGCGGCCGCCAAGCCGCCCGCTGGCACCGCCAATACCGGTCACGGGCACGTCGAGCGCGTGGTTGTTTGCCCCGAATGCCATCTGGAGACCGCGGAGGGGGCGAAGTTCTGCGAAAACTGCGGCCATAAGTTTTTCGGGTAAGGGCCCTGTTTCATGCGTTGGATTCGATTAAATTAGGAGCTAGCTATCATGGAAAATTGGCGGTGTTCTAACTGCAAAACGGAAAATCGTCCCGAGGCCAAATTCTGCCGAGCCTGCGGGGAGCCCCTCCCTGAGCGGGAACAGCCTGAAACCCCGGCGGCGGCTGCCGGACCATCAGAACGCCCGATCCAGGACATGAGCCGGAGCATTCTGGATGAGATCCGGAGCGACCAGCGCGCCTCTTTCGGCAAGAGCCGGGGCGCGCTCGATAAGTTTAAATCCAGCCTGCCAAAATTGTCCGACCTCAAGGTGGACCTGAAGGCGGAGATGCCGGATCTGAACGCCCTGCTGAAGGAGAAACCGCATATCGCGCGAGCCACAACCCGCGATCTCAAGCTCGTGATCAGATTGCACAAGCGGCTAAACTACGTTCTGGCGCACTGCGATCGTCCCTTCATCTCGTCGCTCGAAATCTTCAACGCGTCGTACGAACCCGCTGAGGACATACGAATCAGAGCTTGGATTGCCACGGATTATGGCGAACCATGGCAGAAAACCGTACCATCCATTCCCGCACAGAAGAGCTACGTCGAAAGCAATATCGTCATTCCGTTATCGAAATCCCGACTGCAGCAGGTGCGTGAGCTGGAGAAAGCCAACCTCAGGATCGACATCTTCGTCGAACAGGAGCTCGAGGTTTCCCAAACCATTCCAATAGAGGTGCTGCCCTACAATGAGTGGTACTACCATCCGGACTTCGGGGAGATCATTGCCTGCTTTGTCCAACCTAACTCGGAGGCCATCGAAAAGATTATTTCTATGGTCCGCGACCGGCTGCGCCGGGGATCCCAGGATACGTCGCTCGACGGCTACCAGTCGCGGGATCCCGCGAAGGTGGTCCGTATGCTCGAAGCCCTCTACCTGACGCTGCAGCAGGACCTCCAGCTCAGTTACATCAATCCGCCGCCCAGTTTTGAACAGGCGGAATTCCTGCCCGACGGCAGCAACACTCTCTCGCAAAAGCTCTTCTTTCCCGAGCAGATCTTAAAGCACCGCCGGGGAACTTGCCTCGATCTGGCCTTGCTGGGCGCAGCCTGCGTGGAGCGCATGGGGCTTGACCCGTTATGCTTTCTGATCCAAGGACACGCCTTTTTCGGCGCCTGGCTCTTGGAGCATCCCATGGCTAATGCCGCGATCAAGGATCACGATGTCGTGGTGAAATTGGTTTCCGCAAACGCCTGGCTCCCGTTGAACTCCACGACGTTCGCAAGCACTCCTCCAAGGGGCTTCGAGGAATGCGTGGCCGAGGGGCGTTACTACCTGGGTGATGCACAAAAGTTCAAGTGCGCGGTGGACGTAGCCTCGGCTCGCCACCACGGCTTTAAGCCCATTCCACCGATGGTGCTCGGACCCGACCCAATCGCAGGACCCGGCTCCGGTGGTGGCTATAAGAAGTAGTCCATAATAATTATGGGGACAGTCACCGAAATCCCTAATTTCGCGACTCGTCCCCAACGAGTTCTAGTTCTCGCAGTTTGGGGATTTCGGTGACTGTCCCGAATGGCGCTTAAATAGGGATTTCAATTGGGACCCTGAAGGGGTCCAGCAGCAAAGCCCAGGGCGTAAGCCCTGGGAACTGACGTGGAGCAAGGAATCAGCCCTGAAAGGGCGGCGCAGGCTGCGTCGCCCTTTCAGGGCTAGTTTCCCAGGTGTTCATGATCCCAGGGCTTACGCCCTGGGCTTTGCTGCTTCGCCTCTTCGGGGCTTAATCGCTTGATTTGGCGGAACAAACAGGTGATTGGGGGGACTCTTAACTAAGCGCCATTCGTGACTGTCCCCTAAATGGTCCATGGGTTATGCCTGATACGCGTTATTGCCCTAAATGCGGAGAAGAATGCGGGGCGGAAGACCGCTTCTGCGGTAACTGCAGAAGCGAATTGCGCTCCTCCCCCTCGCGTCCGGGTGGTGGATCCCGGCCCGGCGGCGACCCACCCAGCTCATCCTCCACTGAAATGGGCTTGCCGGCCAATGCCGTCCTGCTCGACCGCTACAAGATCCTGAAACTCCTCGGAGCGGGTGGAATGGGACGCGTCTATCTCGCGGAAGACCAGAAGCTCGGCATGCCCGTCGCCATCAAGGTCCTCCGCGACATTCTGACCCAGGACCCCGTCTCGGTAAAAAGACTGATCACCGAAGCCAAAACCTCGATCCTCCTGGCACACCCCAATATCCTGCGCCTCCACAATTTTGAGGATGGAGAAACCGCCAAATTCCTGGTGATGGAGTTCGTCGACGGCGAGTCCCTAGCGGACAAGATCGCCAGGGAAGGCAAGCTCTCCGAAGACGAAACTCGCACGATCGCCATTGAAGTCTGCAAGGGCCTGGAACACGCGCACTCGAAAATGGTCGTCCACCGGGATATGAAACCGGGAAATGTCATGCTCGGCAAGGACGGTTCGGTCAAGATCGCCGATTTCGGGCTCGCCCGCCTCTGCCATGATTCGATTGCGCGCATGACCGCCCAACTCAGCACCGGTACGCTCCAGTACATGTCTCCGGAACAACTCGATGGCGAAATCGGAGAATCGAGCGATCTCTATGCTCTCGGCGTTACACTCTACGAAATGCTCTCCGGAGATCCTCCATTTGTCACCGGCGAAATTACCGCGCAGATCCGTAACAAGGTCCCCAAACCGATCGAGGGCATTTCTCCCGGAATGAACCGCATCGTCCTGAAGTGCCTCGAAAAGAAAAAAGAGAATCGCTTCGCCAGCGTGCGCGAACTGCGTGAAGAACTCGACGGCACCGCCGCCCAGCGCAAGCACCAGACCGAAACCGATCAACATCTCGAGGCGCTCATCGCCGGCGGAAAAAAAGATTTCGACGAGGGCAAGTACTCCGACGCGGCTGCCCTCTGGGAACAGGCCCTGGCCTTCAAACCGGGCGATGCGGAACTGGCGGAATCCATAAAACGGGCTCGCGCACAGGCATCCTCAAAACCGCAAGTGGAAGGACAGGCGGAACACAAAGGAGAGATTGACCAACAAGCGCAAATTGAGGCACTGAAAGCCAGGGGAAGCGAGGCCTTCAACGCCGGCAGTTTTGGGGATGCCATCGCCATATGGCAGGGAGCGCTGGCTCTGAATCCTGGAGATGCCGGCCTCAACGACATGATCTCCATGGCAAGGAAGCAAGCCGACCTAGTGATTCAGGAAGCCGAGCGCAAAAAGGCCGAGGACGCCAGGAAGCAGTGGATCGACGACGTCGTCGCCCGGGCGAATACCCTGTTCCTGAAAAGGGCCTATCCCGAAGCCGAGAACATGTTGCAGCAGGCCCTGCAGCATTTTCCCGGCCACACCACCCTCTTAGAGCAACTGGCGCGGGTCCAGGAGAAGCGTATACCGGGACCAGTACCGGTCAAGCCTGAGGTCAAGCCGAAATCCCGGAAGAAAATCCTGGTTTGGACATTAGCCATACTGGGGCTGTTGGTCGTCGTCGGCATTATTGGGAACATGAGCGATAGCACGGATGTGACCGGGACCTGGGCCTACACCATCACCACACCGAATGGGAATATAAATGGAGAACTGGTGATCTCCGGCACCAGTGACCAACTTCAACTAACCTTCCAGGCCTCCTACATGTGGCCTGGGCCCGATGGCATGATGCACCAGATCAACGAGCGGTACTTCTCAACCGGTAGACTGACTGGCAGTAACTTAACCGCGACCTGCACCAGCGGCACATACTCGGTAGACGGAATCCAATACCCTCCCGCATTCCCGATGAAGCTCAGCCTTCAGCTATCGGACGACTGGCGTTCCATGGAGGGACAAATCCAGAGTGCTCAGGCCGTGGCGTCGATCACCGCACACAAACAATAATTATGGGGACAGTCACCAAAATCCCCTAATTTCGCGACTCATTCCCAACGAGTCCGAGTTCTCGAAGTTTGGGGATTTCGGTGACTGTCCCCGAAATAGGTCCATGGGTTCTGCCTGATACGCGTTATTGCCCCAAATGCGGAGAAGAATGCGGCTTGGAGGATCGCTTCTGCGGTAACTGCAGGACCGAATTGCGCTCCACCCCATCTCGTCCGGGTGGTGGATCTCGGCCCGGCGGCAGCTCCCGGCCCGGCGGCAACACACCTAGCTCATCATCCACTGAAATGGGCTTGCCTGCCAATGCCGTCCTGCTCGACCGCTACAAGATCCTCAAACTCCTCGGAGCGGGTGGAATGGGACGCGTCTATCTCGCAGAAGACCAGAAGCTCGGCATGCCCGTCGCTATCAAGGTCCTTCGCGACATCCTGACCCAGGACCCCGTCTCGGTAAAAAGGCTGATCACCGAAGCCAAAACCTCGATCCTCCTGGCACACCCCAATATCCTGCGCCTGCACAATTTTGAGGATGGTGAAACCGCCAAGTTCCTGGTCATGGAGTTTGTCGACGGCGAGTCCCTGGCGGACAAAATCGCCAGGGAAGGTAAGGTCTCCGAAAACGAAACTCGCATGATCGCCATTGAAGTCTGCAAAGGCCTGGAACACGCCCACTCGAAAAAGGTCATCCACCGCGATATGAAGCCGGGCAACGTCATGCTCGGCAAAGACGGTTCGGTCAAGATCGCCGATTTCGGACTCGCCCGCCTCTGTCACGATTCGATCGCTCGCATGACCTCACAACTCAGCACCGGCACGCTCCAGTACATGTCTCCGGAACAACTCGATGGCGAAATCGGAGAGTCGAGCGACCTCTATGCTCTCGGCGTGACCCTCTACGAGATGCTCTCCGGAGATCCTCCCTTCGTCACCGGCGAAATCACCGCGCAGATCCGTAACAAGATTCCCAAACCGATCGAGGGCATATCCCCGGAGCTGGACCGCATCGTCTTAAAATGCCTCGAAAAGAAAAAGGAAAATCGCTTCGTTAGCGTGTGCGAACTCCGCGAAGAACTCGACGGCACGGCCGCACTGCGGAAACACCAGACCGAAACCCAACAACACCTCGAGGCGCTCATCGCCGATGGAAAAAAAGATTTCGACCAGGGCAAGTACTCCGA
>JBEKYG010000428.1:0-5175 GCA_049511215.1 Acidobacteriota bacterium
TTTCTCTCGCGAGCCCGGCTTTCGAGCGTCCCGTTTCCAGCGCACTCGAGTTTCTCCATGAAGCAAGCAGAGCCGTGACTGCAGCCGGCTACGAGGTACAAACCTTGCGTCTGACCACGACGCCTTGCGGGCAATACCTCCGCAATATGCCCGTTGCGGAAATTGCCAAATGGGGACGCTCGTTTGATAAAGCCCTGGCGGATGGGGGAGCCAGCGCTGCGCTTGGTCCCGGCAATGGCCTCACCGTCGAAGCCATAACGTCACTCCTGTCGCAGACGGAAAAGATCTCCGCTACGATCAGCGTCACGACGGCTGACAATCAGCTTGACGAAGGAGGAGTTCGCACGGCAGCTGCGATCATTCATGCGCTTTCCCTGCAGACAAAAGAGGGACTCGGGAATTTTCGATTCGCGGCCATAGCCAATTGTCCCGCGGGAATTCCTTTTTTCCCCGCGGGCTACCACCAGGGCGCCGCGAGTGACTTTGCCGTAGGCATGGAAGGAGCGGCGTGGGTATTACATGCATCTTCGGGTACCAAGGATGTGAAGGCTGCCAAAGCCAGGCTGCAAGACGGTATCATGACAGATCTGTCTCCTCTGCTGAAAACCATGTCTGCTCTGGATAAATCCGCAGGGAGAACGTTTTCCGGGTTCGATGTCTCAACCGCGCCCCAGGCAGAAGTGAGCATCGGGCGAGGAGTAGAACAGTTGGCCGGATTTCCGTTCGGAGGGCCGGGAACTCTTGCAGCTTGTGCTGTCATCACCGATGTCCTCAAGGGGCTGCCGGTCAAAATCTGCGGCTTCTCCGGCTTGATGCTTCCCGTCATGGAGGATTCCACACTCGCCCGGCGGGCAGCGGAGGGGCGGTTCAATATCGACCAGTTGCTGCTTTACAGCGCGGTATGTGGCACCGGCCTAGATGTTGTACCCCTCCCCGGAGACACCTCGGAAGAGACTTTGGCGGCCATTATCCGGGATGTTGCCGCTCTCTCCGTCAAATGGCGCAAGCCGCTTTCAGCCCGGCTTCTGCCGGTCCCGGGGAAGAAGGCAGGTGAGACGACCTCGTATGTTCATCCTTTCATGGTGAACACAAAGGTAATGCAGTTACCGGCACGTTAAAGAAAGATTCCAAATGCAAAGAGAAGCCACCGTCACAAGGTGGGGATTTATCACTGGCGCTGCCCTCGGGGTCGCCTCGATGGGTTTTTCTTTTCCCTCAGAGGGGTTTTAGGGACAGGCGACATCGGTTTGCGGAAGGTGTCGGGCCTGCTCGCCGCAGTCGGCAACCGCCTGGGCCGAGAAATCAATCCGCATGTGAAGAATCCTGCCGAGTTCGGCAGGCGTGTCAGAGTGAAGGATCACTTTGTGACCTCGGTACTGTCTGCGCCGAAATTGTTTGTGAAGGGCTCAGAACGTGACCTTGAAGGACTGGGAGGGTAACGGCTGGCTGCGGCCTCAGAAGAGCAGCCGCCAAGAGATCAGGACCATAGCCGGCTGCAATAAGGGCGGCAGTGTAATGAGGATGAACAGCTAATGAGCTTTCGTTTCTTGCATACAAGCGATTGGCAGCTGGGAATGACGCGGCACTTTCTTTCGGAAGGTGCTCAGGAGAGGTACAGCCAGGCGCGGTTTGATGCCATTCGAGCGCTGGGGCGAATCGCAGCAGAAGAGCACTGCCGGTTTGTGCTGGTGTGCGGGGATGCCTTCGAGTCGAACCAGGTGGATCGAAGAACCGTCGCCCGCGCGATGGAAGCCCTCAAGGACGTGCCGGTTCCGGTATACCTCCTGCCGGGAAATCATGATCCTTTAAATGCCGCATCCGTTTATCACTCAAGTATCTTTCTGGAGCGGAAGCCGGATCATGTTCATGTCATTGAGAATACGGATCCCATCCGGGTCGCCGATGGCATCGAGATTGTGGGGGGAGCGTGGATGTCGAAGCGGCCCGCAGCCAATCCTATCGACGAGACCTTGAACGCCCTTCGGCCTGCAGACGGGGTTATACGTATTTGCGCGGGACACGGGGCTGTCGACCTGCTGACGCCAGACTCGGACGCCCCCGGAATGATCGAAGTTGCCGCAATGGAACGCGCTATCAACGAAGGCAAGGTCCTCTTCGTGGCGCTCGGAGATCGCCATTCCGCTACCAGAGTCGGAACCAGTGGACGCATTTGGTACTCCGGGACACCGGAATCCACCGACTTCACCGAAACGAATTCAGGATTTGCCCTCCTTGTCGATGTCGGAGATGAACAGGTGGCCATGAAGGAGGTCAAGGTCGGGCAGTGGCGGTTCATAGAGTGCACACGCGTCGATCTAAATACCGGCGATGACGTTGAGATGCTTCGCCAATGGCTGGAAAATGTCGAGAACAAAGAACGCACGGTCGTCCGATTGCACCTGGTAGGCTCGCTTTCCTTATCGTCGCATGCGCTGCTTCATAGCCATCTTGACGCGGCAGAAGATGTATTTGGCGCTCTCGAGGCGAGGGAAGAAGATCTCATTGTCATGCCGGACGACTCGGATTTCGCCGACCTTGGGTTCTCAGGCTTTGCCGGTCAAACGACCGAGCGGCTGCGAAGCCAGATCGCGGAAGGCGGCGATGAAGCTGCCGCGGCCCGCGATGCCCTTACGCTCCTTCTTCGATTGGCAAGGAGGACGGCATGAGATTCCTCCGTCTTCGAGTAGCCAACTTCCGCGGCATTGAAACCCGTGAGGTGAATTTCGGTCCTCAGGGCATCACTCTCGTGCAAGGGCCAAATGAGGCCGGGAAAACCAGCCTCGGCGAGGCGATCGGCATTCTCTTTGAATACTTCGATTCCAGCAAACATCGCAAGGTTGAGGCCATCCAGCCCGTCCATCGTGACGAGGGCCCGGAGATAGAATTGCAGGCGGAGAGCGGGCCTTACGCGTTCACCTACTTCAAGCGGTTCCATAAAAGGCCGGAGACGAAGCTTACCGTCACGCGGCCGAAGCCGGAGAACCTCACGGGGCGTGAGGCTCATGATCGTGCGGAAGCCATCCTGCGCGAGACCCTCGACGTTGATTTGTGGAAGGCGTTGAACATCCAGCAGGGAGAGGCGATTCAGCAGCCCGACCTGACAAAACAAACATCCCTGTCGGCCGCACTCGATCAGGCAGCAGGAGGCCGCTCGGCCGATCCCCAGCAGGAAGGACTCTTTGACAAGGTCAGGGATGAATATGGCCTGTATTTCACCCCGGGCGGGGCCGAAAAGAAAGATCTCCAGGAAGCGCGCAAGCTTCAGACGGATATTCAGGCAGAGATTGTGTCGATCGAGAAGCAGATCCAGGCTCTCGAGCAGGACATAGAAAAATCGGCCGCACTTCAGCGGGAGCTGGAACAACTGAAGAAGCAGGAGAAGGAACAAGAGGATTCGGTTGCCGCTAGTGCGGCTTCGCTGGAAGAGATTGTCGCTCTGGAGAATGCGCTTGCCGCGGTTCGCCTGAAGCTGGAGTTGGCGCAAAAGTCCGAAAAGTCAGCGCGCCGCGACAAAGAGGAACGCCAGGGTCTCATCGATGCGGTTGGCTTGGCGGTGACTTCACATGATGACCTGCAAGAGTCCGGCAAGATATCGCTTTCGGCTCTGAAACCGGCGGAGGAAGAACACAAGAAAGCACAGGCGACTTTCAATGAAGCCGAAGGACGAAAGAGGGCGGCGGATGAACTTGCCGCTCTTTGGAGAGCCGATTTTGATTATTACAATAACAAGCTGCACCTCGAACAGCTCAAAGAGCGCAAGGATCGGATCGACGGAGCCAGGCAGATTGCTGCCACAGCAGAAGTGTTGCTCGCACGAAACAAAGTCGACTCCCGCGCACTGAAGGCCATCCATGAAGCCGAGCGTGGGTTGCTGACCGCGGAGGCCCAATTGGAGACCGGTGCGGCAAACGTCCTCCTGCGAGGCCTGGCCGACTGTCAACTGCAGATCGACGAGGCGGCCGTCATCCTGGCCAAAGACGAGGTCCGGATTCTGTCCGTTGCCGACAAAACGCACTTGATCATCCCGGAAGCGCTGGATATTGAAATCACCGGCGGCGCCGGCGCCGAGGGCCTATCCGGAAAGGTCGCTGCGGCCCGGCGTGCTCTCGAACGCGTCTGCAAAGTTGCAGAAGTAGGCAACGCAGATGAAGCGAGGGCAGCTTTCGAGCAGCGCCGCATGGCAGAGATGGATATCGGCGCCAAAGAAAAGATTGAAAATGAAAACCTGCGGGATCTCACTTATGAGGAGCTCGAGAGGAAACTAATCGGCCTGCAGCAAAGCGTGCCCGAATATCTCGGAAAGCGCGGGCAGGAGCCCATCCTGTGCCCCGACCTGGATTCAGCCAAAAAGGAATGGGCCATTGCCGAGCGTGCCCAAAAGAAGCTGTCTGGGCAATGGGAAGAGGCACGCAAATCCGTCGATGCCGCTCGCACAGTGCGCGATGAATTGAACTCCAGGCATCAGGAAATTCGGGTCCAGCTCGACATGTTGGCTAAAGATCTCAATCACGCTCGCGATAACCTGGATCAGGCCAGAAAGGCAATCCCCGATGACAGGATCGATGCGAATCTCGCCGGCGCCGCACGAGTGGTGTCTGGCGAGGCATCCAATGTGACATCCGCCGAGACTTCTTTGGAGGCCAGGAATCCCGAGCGGGTAAAGGCCTCAGTCGAGACCGCCAAAGGGTCACTTCGGACAACGCAGGCTCGCCTGGCAACCTCCCATACAGAGCTGATTGAAGTACAGACGCGGCTGAAAATCCAGGGCGAGGAGGGGCTCCACGAAAAGCTGAATGCGTCCCAGAGCCGGTTCGAGCATTTGGAGAAGGACAACCGGGCGCTATTTCGTCGCGCAGCCGCGGCCAGGCTCCTCTTTGAAACTATGCACGACGAACGTGACAAGGCGCGGCGGGCTTATGTGGCCCCACTCAAGGAAAAGATCGAGCATCTCGGCCGCCTGGTCTTCGATCTCTCGTTCCAGGTGGACGTGAACGAGGAGCTACAGATCGCCGGCCGCACAACCAACGGTATCAGAGTGCCATTTGACTCACTGAGCGGAGGCACCAGGGAGCAGCTCTCCCTGCTATTCCGGCTGGCCTGCTCGATGATCGTCGCCAAAGATGGCGGCACCCCCCTCGTTCTGGACGATGCGTTGGGATATACGGATCCGGAGAG
>JBEKYG010000429.1:0-5170 GCA_049511215.1 Acidobacteriota bacterium
TGCAAGCGCGATGATCGACGCGGCCAAGACCAGGGTGAGGACCGCCACAGCGCGTGTTGGAAAACTTGCGAACAGATCAAACCCGGTCCCTCGCAAGCTCCTGGGAACCACGACCGGCTGAATCATCCCCCCTATCAGAGCACGCGTGGCGCTTCGATTCATCTCAAGCAATATGAGCGAGCTGATGCCGGCGGCGAGAAATAACAGGAGACATACGAGGAAGATAAGATGGATGGTCAGGGCGGCGGCTGCGAGGAGGGCGCCAAAACTGAGGAGGTACAGGTAGGCATAGTCGCGATCCGAGTGGCGGGTAAGGAGCCTGATTCCGGCGACGAAAAGTATCAGGTGCAGCGCGCTGATCAAAAGAGAATGCGACTGCAGCTTGAAGTCCAGGTAGCACGCCGGCAGGCAAGCGAGGGTAACACCATTCACTACCCAGCCGGGAAGAGCGCGCCGGAGCCGAGCTGTGTCGATGAACGCGCCGGCCACGAGCACTGAGCCGCATAGCATGAGCGCGATGGGACCTAGGGCGCCGGTCGCGGCAACGGCGAGAAACCCCGCTGCGAAAAGGCAGTAAGAGGAAAGCTTGTAGTATCCGGCGAAACTCATAGCTCGTCGAAGTAGATCACGTAGGAAGAATGCCAGATTGGTGCTGGAAGCATCCCCCTCGGCCTCGAGGTGAGGATGATCTTGAACACCTTCTCCGACAGTATCAGTGTTAATTGATCCTTCTCCATATTTTCAGCAAACTGCTTGCTCAAATCCGTCTCTGATCCATGGCTCGAGTTCCCGTCTCCGGCCGGGTGGAATAATTTTCCCGGCCAAGCAGATCCCGGCGGATCGCCGGCACCTGGTCCGGTGGCAAGTTCGTATTTCACGACCGCGAGGGAGCGCAGAATTCGGTATAGGTGTTCGGTTCCCGTGCCGCGGGGAATGTACTCCCTGGGGGTGAGATATTCAAACTCAGCAGCTTCATTGACAAAATGTGCGGCCAGGCTGGCGGCGAGAGAGACCGCTTTTTCGAATCGGTTGGCACTGTCAGGTTGAGGCGAGTGCATGGCCGTGTCCAGAATGAGGCAGAACTCACTCTCCTCTTCGCGCGCGTATTCGCGGGCCATCAGCTTCCCGGTTTTGGCTGTTGCCTTCCAGTGGATGAGGCGTGCGCTCTCCCCTTCGCGGTACATGCGGATTGCATAGAGACTCTCGCCATGTCCGGGGCGTTTCCCCTCCAGTTTTCCGGGCAGGAAGGGGAGCAGGTGCAAGTCGGATGAGATTTCCCGGATCGAGGGATAAACCAACACCTCGCCGCTCACGGAGACGCGCTCCCCACGGCGGAAAAACCCGAAGGGGAATTCGGTGGAGAGGCGCATGCCTTCGAGATGATATCTGCCTCGCCGGTCAAAAGACTGCGTGATCAGCTCGGCACGGACCTCCCCGGGTGGGATCGCTGCGAAGTAGGCTGCGTGGTGCAGCACAGGGGTCTCTTGATCTGTGCCGGGCGGGGAGCTGAATTGCCAAAACTTGAGCTTCCGAAGCGTCCGGAATCCGCGGCGGGTGCGGATGAGGGCGAGATCCTCGACCAGGATCGAGAAAGACGAGAGCCACCGCTTCTGATTCCTCAGGGAGATTTTGATCGAGACGTTTTCTCGTTCGAAAACATTCTGGGGCACCTGGAGAGATACAAAGATCGAACGCAGCGAAAGGCGCGCGACGACGCCGGCAACGGCTGTGGCGGCGAGGAGCATCGCCAGGATAAGGTAGAGCAGGTTGTTGCCCGTATTGACAGCGGCCAGCGCGATCAGGAAGACCAGGAAGACATAGAGGCTGCCTGAGCGCGTGATGCTGAAGGAGAATGGGGAGCGCCAGCGGCTCAAATCCACCTCCGGATATGCGCCGGAGGGCTCGCGCAAAAATAACTTGGCATTTTGCTGATGGCTCCCAGGCTTGAGGATCTTACGAACGGGTGGCATAGAAAATTGCAGGCCTGGGAGCCAGCAGCCCTGCGGGGCGCGGCGGCGGGCGGGCATCTGCTGCGTTGCCGCTTCTCGACGATGTCACCACATCGCCTGCGTCGCGGCGTCTTGCATCTGCCCGCCCGGCGCTCGCGCCAAAATGCCAACTTATTTTTGCGCGAACCCTTAGAGCGGGATTTCGATGCCCTGAAGGATTTCAGCAAGAATCTCCTCTGCTTCTCCACTGCGATTGCCGGGCAACGCATACTTAGCACTGACGACTATCCTGTGGGAAAGGGCCGGCAGAGCCAGGCGCTTGATGTCGTCGGGGATGCAATAGGCCCGTCCCTCATAGTAGGCCAGCGCCTGTGCCGCGCGATGAAGCGCCAGCGAACCACGGGGGCTTACCCCGGTGAGCAGAAATGCGGATCGTCTTGTGGCCTCAACAATCGCCAGGATGTAGTCCAACAAGGATTCATCCACGCGAACCTCGGTCACGGCCAGCTGGGCCTCGAGTATGTCCTGGGCCTGCAGGGCCGGCGCAATCTGCTCGGCGCCGGGCCTGTGGTTTGAATGCCGCAGGATGTCCTTTTCCGCTTCAACCTCAGGATAACCCATACGAATGCGCAACATGAAGCGATCCAGCTGGGATTCGGGCAGTGGGTACGTGCCATGGTGTTCGATAGGATTTTGCGTGGCAACCACCATGAATGGACGTGGCAGCGCATGGGTCCGGTTGTCGACGCTGATTTCCCCCTCGCTCATGGCCTCGAGCAATGCGCTCTGAGTCTTGGGTGTGGTGCGGTTGATTTCGTCGGCCAGCACCACGTTTGCGAAGATAGGGCCGCGGCGAAACTCAAAGGCCTGATCCACCTGGTTGAATACAGAAATACCGAGGATATCGGAAGGAAGCAGGTCGCTGGTAAACTGTATCCGGCGGAAGGTGCAAGCGAATGCCTTTGCCAGCGACCGTGCGAGCGTCGTCTTTCCTACGCCCGGCACGTCCTCGATCAACAGATGACCCTCCGCGAGCAAGGCAACCAGAGCCAGCTTGACCGGCTCGGATTTTCCCCGGACGACGGTTTCGATGGCCTGTTGCAGCTTGCGGAGCTTGGGGTCGAGCTCGACGGCTCCAGACATGTTCCACCTTTCAAAACAGGTTCTTCTGGTTGCTTCGCGGGAGGATTTTGAAATGTTCGAATGCCTTGCGCGTAGCCATCCTCCCGCGCGGGGTTCGATCCAAGAAACCGACCTGGATGAGGTAGGGCTCGTAGATATCCTCGATCGAGTCCTCGTCCTCGCTGATTGCAGCCGCCAGTGCGCCCACGCCCACGGGGCCGCCGTTGTATTTCTCCAGGATCGTGAGCATGAGCTTGCGGTCGATCTCGTCGAACCCGTAGGTGTCCACATCCATCAGTTCCAAAGCCGCCATCGCCACCGGGCGCGTGATTCGGCCATCAGCCTTGACCTCGGCATAATCGCGTACTCGCCGGAGGAGACGGTTTGCGATGCGCGGTGTGCCGCGACACCGCGCCGCGAGCTCATTCGCCCCGCTGCCATCGATCTCCACGCCGAGCAGTGCCGCGGATTGATGCACGATGATGGCCAGCTCCTCGCGGCTGTAAAACTCCAGGCGATGGATAATGCCGAAACGGCCGCGCAGGGGCGCCGTGATCAGGCCGGCGCGCGTCGTGGCCCCGATGAGCGTGAAGTGTTGCAGCGGCATCTTGATGCTGCGAGCGCCTGGACCCTCCCCGATCATGATGTCGATGTAGAAGTCTTCCATGGCTGGGTAGAGGATTTCCTCGATGGCCGGATGGAGACGATGGATTTCGTCGATGAACAGGATGTCGTTTTTTTTGAGGTTGGTCAGCAGGGCCGCCAGGTCTCCCCGCTTCTCAATGATCGGCCCGCTGGTCGTCCGAATGGCTACGTTCATCTCGTTGGCGATGACCGTGGCCAGCGTAGTTTTACCCAGCCCCGGAGGCCCGTAAAGAAGCACGTGATCCAGGGCCTCCTTACGCCTGGTGGCCGCGCTGATGCTGATTTCGATGTTTTCCTTGACCTTATCCTGCCCGATATACTGCTTCAGGTGCTGCGGACGGAGACTCAGCTCAAAGGACTTCTCCTCGGTGCGGGCAACCGGGCTCAGAAGGGTGTGGTGAGGACTTTGTTCCGTCATTGAGCTTCGTTCGATATCAGCAAGCTAGAAATGTCTCTTTGCGTCGTCGAGTCCTACAATCTCGGAGGTAAGATCATGACCTCCAAAACTCTCAGATTCGAAGAACCACAAGGCGAACCGAATTCGCCAATGTCAGCCGGCCAGAAGCTGAAGCGTATGCCGAAGGAGCCCCTCAAATGAACGTTCGGCATTTCCAGAGCGGAGCACCTTTGCAAGGGCTTTCTCCGCGCCCGCTCTTGGATAGCCAAGGTTCACCAGAGCTGAGAGAATATCCTGCTGAAGCCCGTCAGCACTTCCGGGGGCACCCGCCGCACGCGCCTGCTCCGGCAACAGGAAGGGTGTGACGTGACCCTTCAGTTCCAGGATCAATCTCTCTGCAGTCTTGCGGCCGATCCCGGGGATCGCGGTGAGCCGTGTCAGATTGCCGTCGGCTATCGCTTGTGCTAACTCCTCAACCCTGGCGCCGGAGAGAATCGAAATTGCCAGCTTGGGACCGATGCCGCTGATCGAAATCAACTTAAGGAACAGGTCCTTCTCCCTCTGCGTGCAGAAGCCGAATAATGTGAGCGCATCCTCCCGAACATGGGTGTGAACCTTCAGCGTTACCTCGTTCCCCTCGTCGGGGATCTCGTAAAAGCTCGTAAGCGGAATGAACACTTCGTAGCCGACTCCCTGTACGTCGAGGAGGAGCAGATTCGGTTTCTTGTAGATGAGCTTCCCTCTGAGCTGGCCTATCATTCGGAGATTACCGCCTTCATAAAATCGCGAGTAAACATAGCACAGAAAATCGGGGACAGTCACCACAATCCCCAAATACAAATTGGGGACAGCAGCCGATGCGCCGGGGGCGCACCCTAAATCGCATACGAAGGCGGTGCACCCTCTGAGATGCGATCATTGAGGTCGGTATCGGGATCGGTATCGCAGTCGTCGCGCCAAGTTAAGCTTGGGGGAGGAGGAAATCAACATGAGCTGATAGAAACCTCTCGAAGGAATCCAGCTGGTGAGAGTCCAGCCCGGTCAAAGCCGTAGCGGG
>JBEKYG010000430.1:0-5162 GCA_049511215.1 Acidobacteriota bacterium
CCCGGGCAGCGTCCAGGAGCTTACGGTCCGTCCCTGCTCAAGGGCTCTCTGCATGAAATCCGGGTCGCCGATGCACTTGCCGGGCTGAATGCGCTAACCGCGTCGGTGAAGCGCAACAATCAACTCGATCCGGAATCCATGAAGTCGATGCAGAAGTCCCTGTCCTTCAATCCCATTCGCCATGTGATTTACGTTATCAAGGAAAACCGGACCTACGACCAGGTTTTCGGTGACCTGCAGAAATCGCAGGCAGACGAGACTTGTCTCTACTTTGGAGAGAAGTACACGCCGAACCAGCACAAACTGGCGCGCGACTTCGGCATCTATGACAATTTCTTTGACAGTGCCGAGGTCAGCTTCAACGGACACACCTGGAGCACGGCCGGCATCAACAGCGGCTGGAACGAGCAGCAGTGGCAGATCAACTATTCGACGGGAAACTTCACCTACGACTCGGAAGGGAGAAACAACAACGCACTCCCGATTCAGCACAACCAATCGGATGTCGACACCCCTCAGGGCGGCTATCTTTGGGATGCCGTCGTTGCGGCGGGAAAAAAAGTGGCGATGTATGGGGAGTATGTCGAGAACCCGAGGACGCCCGTGCGCGTGCTCAAGAAGGGAGACCCGTTGCCTTCCTACCTGGTTACCCCCAGACTCGGCCCAACCAGTCCGTTTCCATGGTCGGTACCTCTCTTCGGACTGCTCGATGAGAATGGCAGGATAATCGGCGGCACGGTGCCGACGAAGACGGCGTTTCAGGACTCATTTCAGCCGCTCTACCCCGACTTCAACCTGCTCCACCCGGATGTCCTGCGCTTCTCGGTTTGGAAGGGTGATTTCGATCGCATCGCCAAAACTCAACGAGAGAGCGGAACCGACACTCTGGCGGCACTCAGTATTGTCCGTCTGGGCAACGATCACACGCGCGGAGTGTCGCCCGGAGGCCCCACGCCGGATGCCAGCGTTGCCGACAACGATCTAGCCCTGGGCTTGCTGGTCGAAACCATATCCCACAACGAATACTATTGGGGAAACACTGCGATCATCGTGCTGGAGGATGATGCCCAGGCGGGATGTGATCATGTGGATTCGCATCGCAGCCTCGCATTTTTCATCAGCAAATACAGTCTGGGATCAGCTCGGGAGCCGAATGTCGATTCAAGGTTTCTCACTACCGCGAGCGCAGTCAGGACCATTGGCGCGCTCTTGGGATTGCCTGCAAACAACCTCATGACGGCCACAGCCCCCTTGCTCTTCAAGCGCCTGGAACAGGATTCATCCCGGTGGCACGGCGCCTACCAGGCGGATTATGCCAACCTGGACAACGGATTGATTTTCGAGGAAGCCAACGGAAAAATCAGGGAACAATCCCCGCTCAAGAAACTGGCGCGCCTTACCTCCAAACTGGACCTCGAAGACGCCGATCAGGCCGATGCAAACACGCTCAACTACATCCTGCAGGAGTGGGTCCGTGCCCAGGGGCGCCTGAGTTGCTGCGGCAAGTAGCAGCGCGGCAAAGCCGCGACCCAACATACTGCCGAGGCCCCAAGACGCCAAGAATTTTTATCCTTAGATTTCTTGGCGTCTTAGAGTCTTGGAGTCTTGGTGGTAGATTTTGGTTGCGGCTTATTTAGTAATCACCGGCAGCTCGATCCGGGACGGATGTTGCGCGTCATGGTAAATCGTGTTTACCGCGATCGCCGTGCGGCGGTTGTCGTTCAGTGGTTCGCCGGTATTGGGATTCACGTCGAAACGCGGGAAGTTGCTGCTCGATATGTCCACCCGGATGCGATGTCCCCGCTTGAATAGAATTGAAGAGGGATACAGCTCGATCGTGAACTCATAGGCCTCGCCCGGCTTCATCAGCGCCGGCGGATTGTTGGGGCCGTTGCGATAGCGGGCGCGCACGATGCTGTCGCCGATGTTCAGGTCGACGCCGGCGGGGAAGTCGGGATTGGGTGGATACACATCGATCAATTTGGCGGTGAAGTCGGTATCGGGCGCGTTCGAGGCAGCCCAGAGCTTGACGATCAGCCTGCCGGTAACCTCCATGTCCTGTTCCAACGGCGCAGTTTGAAACACGAGGACGTCGTTGCGCGCCGACAACGGCCGCTCATCCGCGCAATTCCAGAAGGAGTTGCGGCACCTTTGGTCGTAGGCGCCCTGCTCCATCAGGTTGGCACTGTCGCCGGGCCGGCTGGGAATTGCCTGCCGTCCCGGAGGCGCATTGTGCGAGGAGATGTTTCCTCCGATGGTCGGCACCGGATTGTGCGGGTCGAACTGGTACGACGTGGTGAGCTCGGCACCCGGCTTCTGCGGCGAGAGCAGCCCGTCGGCGCGCAGATAGTAGGGCGTCGCCACGGCTCGCGTGAGCGGCCATTCGCGCTCCTCACGCCAGTTTCCGCCGACAAAGAGGCGTCCTTCGGGCGTCTTGTGAGCGTCGCCTCCCCCCATCACGAAGATACGCACAGGCGCCTCTCGGTCCACGCCGTTGTCGATGTTCTTCAGCCACCGATCAAACCAGCGCAGGCGCAGCCCGTTGAAATCGATTCCGGCGTCAGGGCCAAAATCCGCCTCGCCGTTGAAGCGGCGCGTCTCCCCTCCGTGCGTCCACGGGCCCATGATCAGCCGCTGCATGTTTTTTTTCGCCTTCGACAGCAATGCAAAATTCAGATTGGCGACCTGCGCGGCCCAGGAATCGTACCATCCGCTCACGTGATAAACCGGGATATCCTTGTATTCGGTGATATGGTCCGCGACATCGATGCCGATCGATCTCCAGAATTCGTCGTTGCCGCCGTGACTCATGGCTGCGAGAAGCCAGTCTTCGTACTCGGGCGCCAGCTTCAGCGGAGTGGTGCCGCGGCGCAAC
Source organism: Acidobacteriota bacterium (assembly GCA_049511215.1). Lineage (GTDB taxonomy): Bacteria > Acidobacteriota > UBA6911 > UBA6911 > UBA6911 > JAFNAG01. The sequence goes on from JBEKYG010000430.1 coordinate 2,876, forward strand.
GGCAGGCCCAAGACATACTCGCGGATGTGCTTGCCGGCCTCAAGGAGGGCATCATGGATCTTCGGGTCGCGAACCTCCTGGCTCCCGTTCGGCAGGCCGATGTTGAAGATCCAGTTCATCCAGCGCAGCTCAAACGCGCCGTTGTGGCGAATTCCGAAGTAGCCAACGTTGGAAGAGGAGTCGGTTGGTACCATCGCAGCCAGATAGGGAGCGTTTGCCAAAGCCATGGAGTGTTGGGTTCCTCCGGGATATGAAGTGCCCACTGTGCCGATGTGACCGTCGGACCACGGCTGCTCCCCGATCCATTTGGCCGTGTCATAACCGTCATTAACATCATCTCGGGTGAAATGCCACACGCCCTCCGACGCATATCGGCCGCGGGTGTCCTGCCCAATGCCGATGTACCCACGCGGCACGAAATACCGGGCCCAACTTTGCGAGGTCGCCTTGTCGTAAGGGGTGCGCTCCAGGATGACCGGGAACTTTCCCTCCGCCGCCGCGCCGTTCAGCGAGGGACGGTAGATGTCGCAGGCCAGCTTAACGCCGTCGCGCATCGGCACCATGACGTTCCTCTCTACGGTGATTTCGTACTTGGTTGAGTTCTGGACCGGCGCGACTGCCTGCGGCACGGCGGCCGGCAACAGGGGGAGGAGGACAAGCAGAGCTACAATACACCCGACCTTGAAATGGCGTCCCATATTGCACTCCCAAGTGAGTATGGTTGACGTACCGGCCGAAGATCAGTCTCGGATCCGGCAGATAATAGCCGACCAAGATTCTCTTAGGAAGTCGCGCTCACGTCAAGTGGATCTGCCGTCCTGTCACTGCGCTGATTGCAACAACTTGCCAAAAATGAAACCGGTTCTTGACGAAAATCCAGGTGGCGAGTAAATTCTCTTCAGGACTGCAGGGTGGCAGTTCAACAGCTCTAAAAATTCGAATGCGAAAAAACAGGGTGTCGAAGGCACGCGGTCAGCGTAACAGCCCAGGCCGGCATTGGCCGGCAGAGTACTCTGCGCAGTCTCAGCAAGACAGCGCCGGCGAGGTTCGCCGGCAGTCACAGCTGTTTCTCGACGAGGGGTTACTGCATCAACTCTACGATGCGGTCACCGAGATCGTACTGATTCTCAACGAAAAGCGCGAGATCGTTTTTGCCAATCAGAGACTGCTCGAAACCCTCAAGATCGATGAGGCGCGCGACATTTATGGCGCCAGGCCGGGTGATGCTCTGCGTTGCATCCACGTAAACGACAATCGTCGGGGATGTGGCTCCTCTGCATTTTGCAGAGCCTGCGGGGCCGTTAAAGCCATAGTCTCATCCCAGAACGGCCGGACCGACGTTCAAGAATGCAGAATCGTATTGAACGAGCAGGGTGACTCGCTGGAGCTTCTTATCCGTACTTCACCTCTGGCCGTCAATGGAGAGAATTTCACGATTTGCGCCCTCACGGACATCAGCCACGAAAAACGCAAATTAGCCCTGGAGCGGATCTTCATCCACGACATCAAAAACCTCGCAGGTGGTGTAAGGTTTTTTGCAAATCTTTTGCGGAATGTTGGCCCTGCCCAGGTCGAGTCGTCCGCGGAGATGATTCACACCACCGCCAGCCGGCTGCTCCAGGAAATCGATGTCCATAAAGATCTCATTGCTGCCGAAAACAACGATCTCACATTGCAGAGCGAGCCGATTCATACGCTGCCGCTTCTCAGGGAACTCGCGGCGTTTTACCAGGAGCAAGACATCGGCGCGGCCCGGAGGATACATGTCCATCCGGATGCCTGCCATGCCTGCTTCACCAGCGACCGGACCCTCGTGACTCGGGTTCTGGAAAACATGCTCAAAAACGCTTTGGAAGCATCAAGCCCGGGAGATACGGTGACGCTGGGCGCACGCATGCTGAAAACAAAGGTCGAATTCTGGACGCACAATCCCGGATTTATCCCGGAAGAGGTCCAATCCCGGATCTTCCAGCGTTCCTTTTCTACCAAGGGACCGGGTCGCGGCCTGGGCACCTATGGCATCAAGTTACTGAGCGAGCAGTATCTGAAAGGGAGCGTCTCCTTCACAACCTCGAAAAGATACGGAACCACCTTCCGAGTTTGCTACCCCCTGGAATCGCGAAATCAGGAGCGGGTGATCGTGGTAGGCGCCAGAGGGACCGATGACCAGACGTCGAAGGTGACATCTCAGCCATAACCTGAAAGTAAAGGAGGGGCATCAGGACGGCGCCCTTGGCGCGGACCTCGATCGGCTCGTCCTTCCTATCCGCCGTCTTACTCCTCGCCG
>JBEKYG010000431.1:0-5151 GCA_049511215.1 Acidobacteriota bacterium
ATCGCACACCAGACCGGCCAGCCGTTGTTCTATGCCCCGCAAATAAAAAAAATCCTCGAGGAAGGGAGTTTCGACGTACTTCATTATCACAACCCTTCTCTGTTGGGCGCGCCGGGGCTGTTCGCTCTTGGAAGGGGGATCAAGCTGTATACGGCGCACGCGCACTGGCTGTTATGCCCCACACATTTCCTTTGGAGATATCGCCGCGAATTGTGCACCAGGAAGAGCTGCTTTCTCTGCACGATCCACGCCACCCGCCCGCCCCAGCTTTGGCGCTGGACAAATCTCCTCTCACGCATGATCCAATGCCTGGACGCGATTTTGTGTCCGAGTCTTTCCTGTTGGCAGCGACACAGCGAAGCATGGACCAGGCCGCAGGTGCTTCATCTGCCCCATTTCGCTCCGGCCCGGCCCGTGACGGAAGTAGACCCGGCCGCACCCCCTTATTTTCTGGTTGTCGGCCGCCTGGAGAAACCGAAGGGGATTCAGACTCTGTTCCCGGTCTTTGCAACCTACCGTCAAGCTGAGCTGTGGATTGCCGGAGTAGGAGGATACGGAAAAGACCTGCGTCGCATGGCGGCGGGTAATCCGAGGATCAAATTCCTCGGGCAAAAAACCGAAACGGAATTGCAGCCTCTGTACCGGAATGCGATCGCAGTGATCGTGCCGAGCCTGTGCCCGGAGGCGTTCGGTCTCGTCGTGCTGGAGGGATTTGCCCAGGAAACTCCCACGATCGCCCGGCCGGTCGGCGGTCTGACCGAGATCATTGAAGAGAGCGGCGGGGGGTGCCTTTATTCCACGCAGGAGGAGCTGATACAAGCCGTATCACGTTTGCAGCACAATGCGGAGCACCGCCGGGAGCTGGGCAGAACAGGGAGGCGTGCGCTGCTCAGCAAATGGACGGAGCAGATCCATGTGTCCCGGTACCTGGATATCATCCACAGCAGCCAGCTCCAGCGAATGTCAGATCCTGAAGCCGGTTCCTGCAGAGTCGGATCCGGAGACGCTCGTCGCTGAGAAGCGGCTCATTCAGCTGTATCGCCTCAAACGCCGCTGGCGCGCTGGGGTCGGACCAAGCGATATACCTGCTCAATCTGAGGATGCCTCCATTAGAAGCGGATGAAAGGGGCCTTGCGTGAAGATTTCGTGCCCTTTTTCTGCATCCAAGGCAAATCACCTATCGGAGGCTTCTCTTTGCGACGGGCCAATCGTTCCATCCAGCTAGATCAAGTCACTGCAGCGACGTACAGCCCCAATCCACGGGATGCAGAGTGGCTCAAGCGCATGGCCCAAATCCAGCCCGAATGGGCCGCTGAAGTACTCGTTTCATGGTCAAGCCGATCGCCGCAGGCAAGCGGCGAACGCGACCGGCAACTCGATTCGCGTTTTAGAGCACCCTCTCAGATTCCGTAGCAGTCCTTATTGCCCTTTTGCATCAGTCAGAATAGTAGCCGACACATTAATAGCTATAGTCTTGGTAGAAATCGGCCTGTGCTTCAGCTTCCATTTCACACTTGATCTGGAACGAGTCATGGAAAACCTCGCCGATCCCGAATAGGTAGGTCGCTAACGTTTCCATCGATTCGGCGAACAACTTGATATTGATGTAGTGGGAAAACCTTTCTTTGTCGGGGATTGACGGCTCCCCTTTTGTGGTAGTTTCATAACGAAAGTTGTATGAGTTTTCGTCGATTTCGTGGAGCTGCCGAATGTAGGATTCAATTCCCTTAACCTCTGAGTCCGTTATCCCCCCAAGGTTCCAGTCCTCCGCTTGCTGCAGAATCGGTTTAAATCTTGTCCATAGTTGATCCAATCTATGAGACGATCGTAGTAATTTACGATCCGGTTCACTGAAGCTCTGGTCCATCAAGAAGGCCCCAAGGGAATCAGCCGTTTGAGCTGCAATTCGACATAGTGACGGTACAAAAACACGATCGGGCAAACGAGAAGATCTTGATCCCACTTCTTCTCGATAACATAGTCTGCAAGAATTTGCCCGGCGCGATGGTAGCCCTCAGCATATACGTAGTCAGCGGGAACGCCATCTGTATTAAGATCAGCATTTGTCTGCCAGTCCTTTCGGTCTGGCCGAAACAGAACATCGTCTTTTCGGGGAGTTCGTGACCATGATTCTCGTACCCAGTTAGGAATCATAGAAGGTGCGCAAGTGCGGATCGCGGCCGGATGTGATACCGGCGGCCTTGGATGAATGGTCCGCAAATCTGATTTCAACTCGGCATTCTATACCAGAAAAATGCAGAGATCCCCGAATTTCGGCTACAGATTTCTGTAACAACTTCTCGACCGCTTGGCACTGGTGGCGTCTTGCCAAATCCTCTTTACCTTCCACAGGTTGTCGTGCTAAGGTACAGCTTGCAGTACGACTCACTCACTCCTGATCAGGATCCCCTGATCTGAAAATCCCTTTCATGCTGCCTGGAATAGCTTAACCAGTGGGACAAGCCACAGTCATGCCTTTGTTGCCTGCGCTGCCCGAATGGGGCCACCCTTTGGTTACTCCTGTGGGGGAGACGACACGGGTGCCAGCGTTCGCTTTCCGAAAGCTGCGGCAACTGAGTGCGCTATTGGGAAATAGCAACCGCCTTTCACCCACGATCTACGAATTCGTCCGGCCTGAGTTTGATTGCTTGAGTGAGGGCATAGGCCACTTGTTCGGTGGGGATCTCAGCGGTCCGTCATGGGTTCTTTGCACGTGCAAGGATTGCCAGCGAAAAGCAGGGGAATCGGATCACACTGCGCTGCCTGGAAGGAATCCGCTGGACGATGCCCGCCCCTATGAGGTCAACCGCGGGCATACCGATGCCGTCCACACGCGATCCATCGGAAGAGTGGAACGGGTCATCGAACGCCAGGGAGTTGCCACCGAACAACGGATGAAGGACCTTGTGGCTGCCCTGACGGAGGCGCGTGAGGAGTTTCACAAGATCTCCGTGCGGAACTTCCACAAGCGGCCCCTGATCGGAGTCGTGGGAGAGATCTTCTGCCGGCTCACCTCCTTCACCAACGACTTCACGATCCGGAAGATCGAGGAGTTTGGTGGCGAGTGCACCCTGGCACATATCGTGGAGTGGGTGTGGTACACCAACCTGGAGCACAAAAAGCGGCTTCAGCATTCGGGCCAGATGTTCACCAAAGCGATGCTGGTGGCCAACATCAAAAACCACATCCAACACAAGGATGAGCACAGGCTTTACAGAGTCTTCGAGGAAGACTTTCGCGGATATGAAGAACCTCCGATCACGCGGCTTTTCGACTATTCCGACCCCTATCTGCCCCACGAAGGATCCTTGGGGGAAATGACGCTCAGCGTCGGCAAGGCCGTCTTCCACTACCACCAGGGATGCGACGGCGTGGTCGACATTTCTCCTTTCACCTGCATGAACGGGATCGTCACCGAGGCGATCTACCCGAAGGTCAGTGCCGATCACGAAGATATCCCGATCAGAAACTTCTTCTTTGACGGGACCCAGACCGATCTTGACCGGGACGTTGGCATCTTCATGGAGCTTGCCCGCACCTACCAGGCGCGCAAGAAGCGCCCTCGCCCCTGAGCGCGAAAAGGGCACATTCTCTCTCCCGATGCCGAAAAGCCACAGAAGAAACGCGACTGCCGTCCCCGCAATTCTTCGTGGGCCGAGCTTCTGCGCGGTTTTTGATTGACGTTTTGGAATGCCCGCAATGTGGCGGCCGCATGCGGATCTTGGCTGCGAGGTTCTTAGACACGGAGGCGCCTGATCCAGGCAACTCAATACTCACGCGAATGTGATTCTACCCTCGGAAGTATAGGTACGCCCCAAGAATGCAGCTGAAGATGAAGGCGGAAGCTGCTGTCCCTAGCGGAAAGGAATCAGGACCGCCGTGTGTCCTCGGAAGGTGGCGGCTTCGGCGGTGGGGCGCGCGCGGCCATGTCGCCGGGTGACTACATCGTCACGCTCCGGGTGGGCGAGACCAGGCTGACCCAATAGGCGCGGCTATTGCCGACTCCGATTTCCGCTAGTCACCGGACCCTGCCAGTCGGCGGGAGTTCTTTGGTCGAAAGGTCGCGCCGGCCATGGCCACCGGCGCCACCTAAGGCGGCATCGCCTGGATCGGCCCCCAAAATGAGGATGTGACCGAACCCGCACGTGCGCTTGGAATACGCGGTCAGGCAATTCCCGGGAAGTCCGAAGACGCAAGCGTTTCTGCCAAACCTTGGCTCAAATCCCGTTGCGACGGTTAGATCTCTTGCGGCCTTGAGGCTGCAGGGAGGTCTACTGCCCGCCATGCCCCTCTGCCACCAACCGGTCATCACGTTTTTGTGTGCGGCCGAAGATCCCGCCGGATGGACCATTGCGGAGCCGCAGGCTGCCTACAAGCCAAGACATCCCGAGCGCACTGGGTTTTATCAGCTGTTTGAGACCCACTTCGACAGCTATGTCCGGTCGTATGAAGAACGCTTCGAGCCCCGCTCCGGGCCTCTGCGCCCCGTCGTGGCGCGCTCCGTCGAAGAGTTCCTCTCCTGTGGCCGGCTGGAAGGAGGTTTCGCGAGGATTCGGTGTCCGAAGTGCCATGGCGAGCACTTTCTGGCATTCTCATGCCGCACCAGGAATTTCTGCTCGAGTTGCCAGGCCAAGCGCTCCGTGCTCTTTGCCGAAAAACTCACCACGGAAATTCTTGCTCCCGTGCCCCACCGGCACTGGACCTTTTCGATTCCGCGCGTCCTGCGCGGGTTGTTCGAGCGGGACCGCAAGCTGCTGGGCCTGCTCGCGCAAACCGCATACGCCGCAATCCTGAAAACCTTCCGGGCGCTGTTCGACCGCGCCGATGTCCGCCCCGGCTGTGTCGTATCTCTGCAGACGCGCCTATGGCGCCAACTTCAACCCGCACGCTCATGCCCAGGTGACGCTACGATCGCAAATACGCATTTGCGCGTAACGGTGAGCGTGCATGTACCAAACAGGGAATTCATTCGTCTCTATCCGAAGAACCATAAGAGTTTGCCATGAGGATGATCCCAGATTATGTGTCCAGTAGATTATGTCGCTATGTCAAGCAGAATATGTCGTGGCCGAGTGTAATGCACTTAATATTGGCACATAAAAGGGGTACTGAGGCTCGTTCTGTAATTAGCGAGATAATTATATTGACATA
>JBEKYG010000432.1:0-5148 GCA_049511215.1 Acidobacteriota bacterium
ACTCTCCATCATTGGCGGCATCTGTGGTTACCTTCTTGCCATGCTGCTCGCAAGCTGGATCGGCACGATCCCCTTTCTAAGCGAACTGTTCAAGGACCCAAGCCACCAGGGCGACATTTATCTGGTGATCAATACCCGCGTTTTTCTGATTTCCTTTCTCACGTTCGCGTTCATTGGGCTGCTCTCGGGCACCTGGCCCGCGGTCAAAGCATCGCGGCTCGATCCGGTCGAATCGCTACGGATGGAATAGGGCCTCGGTCTCAAAGTTCGCCCCAATTGGACACTTCCGGATCCCGGCAATGATGCCCAGTGTCACAGGTAAGGCATCCTGATGCCGGCCAGGCACCCGTCCGGTCGGAGGGTGTTCGAGCATCTAGCCAGCATTTCTCACCAGGTTTCGTAGCGAGGCGGCGCAGACGGGCATGAATACAAGGCGCGCGACCGAGGGCTCCACAGGCGTACTCGACAGTACGTCGAGGAGCCCGACCGAGCGCAACGTAGTAGACATGCCCGGATCCGCCGCTGCTGTAGAAACCTGGTGAGAAATTCGGGCTAGGCAATCTCGAGCGGCAAACGCAGGACTCGGGGCAGGCAGCGAATAGCCGCGCTTTCGGCTACTCGGAAACCGATTCCCGCCCGGCAATTCCCTGCCTTTGTGGCGAAGGTTCGAGTGGCGGCTGGGTACGACGCATTTTCCAACTCCGACTTGCAACCAGTGTTGCGAGGACGGTGCAAAACCTTACTGATTGCTCCCTGGCAACGGATTGACGAGTTTGAGGAAGTCTGCTTCGGCGAGAACTGGAACGCCGACACGGCGCGCCCTGTCGAGTTTGAAACCAGGTGCTTTTTCCGCGACTAGGTACTTGGTGTGCGCCGACACGCTGTCCGTCAACTTGGTGCCCAGGGTCCTCAGTCTTGCCTCCGCCTCATCCCGCGTCATCGAGTCGAGCGTTCCCGTCAGAACCCACGTCTTCCAAGCCAACGGCCCGGTTGCGGCTTCCTTGACCTTGGACCAGCGCATTCCGGCCTGGCGCGCTCAATGGGCCAGTAGGCTGAAGGTGTGGCGGGCGATGATCAGGTCCTCGCTGGTCGGGATCACTCTGACCACGCAGATACTTTGCGGCGTTGAGATCGGGTCGGAGTGGGTTGCGTTTCTGCCCTCATCGAGATGAATCCCAAGGTGGGCTAAGCCACGGCAGACGGCCGAGCGCACGGGCGCGCCCTTTTCGCCAATGCCTCCGGTGAAGACCAGAAGGTCGAGGCCGCCGAGCGTCGCGGCCATGGCGCCGATGTGCTTGCGGACATGGTAACAGAACATGTCGACTGCCAGTTTAGCGAGGGGATCCTCGTCCTGCCGGGCCAAGAGTGTGCGCATGTCGGGGCTGAATTCAGAAACGCCCAGAAGCCCGGCCTGGTGATCCACCAGGCACTCAATCTGCTCGCTGGTGTATCCCTTCTCATTCATCAGATAGAGCAACACGCCCGGATCCAGGTCACCGCTGCGGGTTCCCATCATGAATCCGCCCGTGGGGGTGAAACCCATGGTCGTGTCCACAGGGCGGCCATCGCAAATCGCAGCCATGCTCGCGCCACTGCCCAGATGGGCGATAAGGACACGGCCATTCGTGCCGCCCAGAACGCTTAGAATGTACTCAAAAGAAAGTCCGTGAAAACCGTAGCGCCGGATCCCCTCCTCCCAATACTGGTTGGCCAGGGGAAACCTCTGGGCCAGCTCGGGCATTTGGCGATGAAAGGACGTGTCGAAGCAGGCAACCTGCGGCAGTTCGGGGAAACGGCTGACCACAGCTTCGATGCCCGCGATTTCTGCGGGCAGGTGAAGGGGTGCGAAGGCAACGAGACCTCTGAGCTCTGCGATCAGGCCCTGATCCACCTTCTCGGGCTTGGAGTGCTTCAATCCTCCGTGAACCACGCGATGGCCCACGGCAGTCGGCTGGGCCAGTCGGAGCTCATCAAGCTGCTGGAAGGCCGCCTCTATCGCCGCAGCGTGATTCGGGACGTCGCGTTTCAACTCGAACGTGGCCGCTCGCTTGCCGGAGCGAATCCACATGCGCCCCCCGTCAAGGCCGATGCTCTCCACCGCGCCCTGTGCAAGCTGAGTCTCGTCATCGGGCGCCATCCGATACAGGGCGTACTTGAGTGAGGACGAACCGCAGTTCAGGCAGATGATGTATTGGATCGAGTCCATCGTATCCGTTGCCTTCCGCAAGTCGGACTTACGACCGCGTCAAGCACCTTTGTTCTTCCACGACCAATTGCGTATCTCCGGCATGTCCTCGCCGTGGCGGGTGATGTATTGCTTGTGCTCCACCAGCCGGTCCCGGACGTATTGCCTCATATAAGCGGTGACCGGCCCCAGCTTCGGGACGCGCTCGGCGACATCCGCGACCAGATGAAACCGGTCGAGATCATTAAGCACGGCCATGTCGAAAGGCGTGGTGGTGGTTCCCTCCTCCTTGTATCCGCGGACGTGCAGATTCGCGTGATTGGTGCGCCGATAGGTCAGGCGGTGAATCAGCCAGGCATAACCGTGGTACGCGAAAATGATCGGTCTGCCGGCCGTGAACAGCGCGTCGAACTCCTTGTTGGAGAGTCCATGGGGATGCTCCTCCTTTGGCTGAAGCGTCATCAAGTCGACCACGTTGATCACTCGAATCTTCAGGTCCGGGACCCACTCGCGCAGGATCTCAACAGCAGCGAGGGTCTCAAGCGTTGGAACATCACCACAACAGGCCATCACGACATCGGGCTCGACCCCCATGTCGTTGCTGGCCCATTCCCAGATGCCGATCCCGGAGGTGCAGTGCTTGACTGCCGCGTCCATGTTGAGCCACTGCAGTTCCGGCTGTTTGCCGGCGACGATCACGTTGACATAGTTGCGGCTGCGCAAGCAGTGGTCCGTTACCGAGAGCAGGGTGTTTGCATCCGGAGGGAAGTACACGCGCACCACATCGGCCTTCTTGTTTACGACGTGGTCAATAAAACCGGGGTCCTGATGGCTGAAGCCGTTGTGATCCTGCCGCCAGACATGCGAGGTGAGAAGGATGTTCAGCGAGGCGATCGGACGCCGCCAGGGGATCTCATGGCGCGTGACCTTAAGCCACTTGGCGTGCTGGTTGAACATGGAATCGATGATGTGAATGAACGCTTCATAACAGGAAAAGAGCCCGTGCCTGCCCGTCAGCAGGTATCCCTCCAGCCACCCCTGACAGGTGTGCTCGCTCAGGATTTCCATTACTCTCCCTCGCGGAGAGAGATGGTCGTCATCCGCTCGGATATCGGCCATCCACGTTCGGTCCGTTACCTCAAACAAGTCACCGAGGCGATTTGACGCGGTCTCATCCGGACCCATGATGCGAAAGTTGCGGTGTTCCATGTTCAGCTTCATGACATCTCGGAGAAATCTGCCCATCACCCTGGTCGACTCGGCGCGCACGGTACCCGGCTGGGGAACATCCACGGCGTATTCACGGAAGTCGGGCATACGCAAATCTTTCAGCAATAGGCCCCCGTTTGCGTCTGGCTGTACCCCACAGGTGAGACTGCGGGTCAGGGGCCGGCTCTCACACCGTGAATCTGCAGAGCCAGACGATACCCTTGCGCCATGTTCGGCAGACGGCCCAGCCCCCGCCACATGCAGGTCGTGCCTGGATTGTCTTTTTTCCCTCTACTCAGCCATCCGCCTAGTTTCCCAATCCAGTGCATCGCCTGTTTAGCGCATGGAGCTGTATCCATAACCTTGCCTGTTGCCCAGGCGCTCAATACATTCCATTCGTCTTCGCTGAGGATTTGATCGCACGGAGTCTCCGGTTTTTCTCGGGCCACCATAGTAAACCAGTAAACTCGCCAAGCCACCACAAGATCGATTGCCAAGCAAGCTTCCATGCTCTGTGCATCATCCAAACGACGATCTTCGATGCGGCATCCGCTTTTGATCGTGCGGTGATATACTTCAATTCCCCAGCGCCGGCTGTACCAGTTCAGTCGCTCGCAGGCATCTTCAAAACTCTCTGTCTTGATAGAAGTCAAGAGCATCCAGTCGATAGGTTCTTTGACATCGATCCGATAACCGACTTCCCGCGCATACACTGCCCATACGCTTAGTGCTGGAAGCTTACTTGTTGACGGCGGGTTGAGGACTACCTGGGCAAACCTCACCTGGAGCCTAGCTGTCCGGGCTGGGCGCGTACTTCGACGCGGGACTGCTACATCGATCAATCCGGCTACCTGCTCAACATCCATCCGCTTCCACAGTTCTGTCTTATTGTCTTCCTCAATAACCTTTCGCTGGCGTGTGCGTTCGGCACGGATTAAGAGCTTGGGGCCTGACGGATCCTGTGCGGCTTCATGGAACAGCTCGTAGAGGTCGGCTTCCCGGTCGCCGACGCTCACGAGCATGGTATCCGGGCAGATCTTTTGTACCTCAGCTACGGCTCGGTAACTGACCAGCCATTTTTTGCTTTCCTTTTCTTCGATCGGCAGTTGGTGGCGGCGATGTTTTTTGCCCACATCATTCGGATCCCGAGCCCAGCATTGCACGTCGAGCAACCCCAACGGCGTCCCTTCGAGCGTAAACGCCATCGTGTCATGAAGCTCCAGCCCCACAGCGCTATTCTGACCTGTGTTGATTGGGCCCACTCCCTCAGGTGGGTGCGCAGTGTAGTTCACCGAGGTTGTATCCTGTACGGCCAATATCACCTTGTGCTCACGTAGCCGCTCCACGGTCGACTCGATGTGTGGCCTGAGCAGGGTCTGCATATTCACGTTGCGATTCTGGAAAAATCGATACGCTGCTTTCGTCTTGGCCTCCGAGCCACTGCATGCCTGCGGAATCAGTTCCCCAGGCTGAGCAAAAAAATCCGCCGCCAGGGTGAACAACCGGGATTTGAGCCGTTCATCGAAAAATTGCACCCTCCCGAATTCCTCTTCAGTCCAGTCGGTTGGGGCTTCAGCCCGCGGCGTGTTTCCCAGCGCTAGCTTCGGCTCCGTACATAATATCTTTTTCCAATTGCGACGGAGCGGATGCAAGTAAATGTCTTTGCAACCTCCTGCTATCTTCCCGTTGGGATATGCCGTATCCTCCGCCGCGGTCTGCCCGATGTGCACCCAATTGGCCGCTCGATAACTCGT
>JBEKYG010000433.1:0-5128 GCA_049511215.1 Acidobacteriota bacterium
CCCGTCAGGCTGGTTGAAATATCGAGCTTGGACCGGCTGATCTGAAATTCCTGAATGGAGTCCTGGGAAATATTCATCGTGGTGGTGCCGACGATTTCGTCGCTGATGTCGAGTCCATCCACCGTGATCCGGGTGCCCTCGCCCGATTGATTGCCGATGGACAGATTGGTGTACTGGCACTTGGTTGGGGTGAGGACAGCGCCATCCTGGAGTTGCACCCCTGGCTCAAGCTGCCCGAGGTCGAGAAAGTTCCGCCCATTCAGGGGCAGAGCCCGGATCAGGTTGTCGGTGATTACGCCTTCCAAGGTTGTTTGCGTGGGATTGACGACCACCGCATGCGCTTGCACAGTGACAGTTGTGGATACAGGTCCGACCTCCAGACGGACGTCGGCAGGTGTCACCCGACCCACCTCCACCGTCAGTTCCAGAACGGCAGTCTTAAATCCCTGCGCTTCCACCCGTACTTCGTAGGCACCGGGAAGTAGACTGGAGGCTGTATAGACACCGGCCGCGGTCGTGGAAAGTTTGAGTGTCATGTCGGTCGCTTTGTTGGTGACGGTAACGGCAGCCCCAGGAATGACCGCCGCGCTCGGATCCGTCACCATACCTGTGATTGACCCCGTAGGTTGCTGGGCTCCAAGCGGCGCGCCAAAAAGCACAAGGCACACCACGAACCACCAAGCGATGCATCGTCGGCTCATGGCTTGTTTCCCTCCTCATACAGCCTTCTGGGAGAGGATCAACGCGGCGTATTCGACGGCTGGAAGTGGTGTGCTGAGCATTGGATCACCTGCTGCGGCGCCGGGTTGCCCGCTCGCTTCTTGATCCCAAAAACTAAACTGGGCTGAGGCTACGCTTGGTTGGCTGCTCAGTCAATGGAAGAAATCTCCGCGGAGGGAGACAGCCGCGGATTCTAGAAGCCTGTCCGAGAATTAGGAGGGGTCGCGCGCATGGGGCTTGCGGGGCGAGCGCAAGGCCCTAGGAGGAGGCGGCGATGTCGGTGCACATCGTTCACGACGAGCAACGCAGGCACGCTGCCCACATAATATCACTCTGCATCACGCCCGATGAAAGGCTCAGTGTACCGCGGGGGCAATTGATACTTCAGGGGTTCCTTTTTATAAAAGCATACTCCGCGCACTTGTCGGCTGCATAAGGGTTGAATTCTTTTCGAAACAGCAAATAACCTTGCTTCTTCAGGGACTCGATGACGCGCACGAAGTCGGCGAACGAGTCATCGTTCCACAAATGGAACTCAACCATCAGTTGTTTCACCTGCAGTGAGAGCAGCGTTCGGGACAAAAGCATCTGTTTCAGCGCCGCAAATTCACCTCCTTCGATGTCAATCTTCAGGATGTCGACATGAGTATGATTGAGGGAGCGCGCGATATCAGCCAGGCTCTTGACTGCACATGGCTTTCCTTCGATGACGAGATTCCATTGTTTCTGCTCTTCGCTTGAGACGGGGCCCAGACCAACCGGCTGAAAATAGATATGGCCGCGGCCGCACGATCGGCCTGATTTGAAATTGCTGAAGTTCGTCACCACGGAAGGTGAAGGGTCGAACATGTACACCTCGCACCCAAACATGCCCGCCATATCCATGTCGAAGGAAATATCGTCGCCGACACCGAATGAGTACACGACGGACTTGTCGGGCAATGTTTGGGGATCGCATACCCATTTGCCGCCGTCGTACCTGGCTCCGACACGCATGGTGGCAGCGCAATCCGTTATGGCGTCAAATAAGTAGGTCCGCTGTGCGCCAACAATCTTCTTTACAAAACACTGTGGGCATTGGTCAAACTCCCGCAGTATTTGATCCTGGATTTGCGACCTTTTCTCGTAGATGTCCTTGTGGGCATTGAACTGGGGGCCATCCAGGAATTCTCTATTCTTCTTTTGAACGGCTTGGTCGAAGTTGATTGGGGCCTTTGCTGGAGGCGCTTCTGTTTTCCTGCAACAAAGCATGATTGCAGTGCAGGCCATAAGACATATCGCCATCAGACGGGGCACCCTGAGATCCGTACTCTTCGTCATCGAGTTTCTCAGCATCCTATGCGGAAAGGATTTTTTACCGCCAAGACTTCTCCAAGGCGCCAAGAGTTTTATCCTTGATTTCTTGGCGCCTTAGCGTCTTGGCGTTAGATTTTGGTTGCGGCTATGCTGCCGCCTTTCCCGGGCTCTTCATATCATAGCGACTATTTTACAGGCCGATGATCCGGTGTCGGCATATTGGCGATGAGCGGGAAAGAGCTTATCCGCAAACGCGCGCAGCCCATCGGGATCAGCGTGACCTCTTCGATCGGCTGGTCTGATCTTGCCGGGCTTTGCGGCAACAAACCTACGATTCCCGTCTTGGAGTCCTGCTGCCACTCCGGTATCCTGCGGGCCTTGACCTGCAGCATGAGCGGCGCTCCTTCCAACGAAAAGGGCTGTCCGGCCAGAGGGCCTTCTTTGTGCACCATTTTGAACGACTTGGCTGCATCTTGTCCGTCGAGCACCAGACCATAATTCCATGGTGTGGCTGGGAGAACTTCCCACTCAGCCCACTTATCATCTTTGCCGTACTTCAGCCATTTCTCCTCGATTCTCAGAGCGAAGCTCAGTGGACCGCAGTCCACAGAGACCGAGTTCTTGTTTTTCGCCCATGTACGGATCGAGACCTTCATGGGCAGTTGCAGCGTCACGGTATCGCCATCGGCCCACCGCCGGTTCATCTTGATATAGGACAGGGGCGAGGTTTTCACTTCAACTGTCTTACCGTTGATTCTTACTGAGGCCCTGTCGCACCAGCGCGGCACCCGCAGGTACAGCGGGAACTCGACGGCTTTCGGGCTGGAAAGCCTCAGTACGATCGTATCTATGAATGGATAATCGGTTTCCTCAACGAATTTGACTTGCGTGCCGTCTCCGACTTTCGTGCTGAGTTCCGATGCCGCATAGAGCGACGCTGCCAGACCATGGTCCGGCGTGGCCAGCCAAAGCTCCTCGGCATAATAAGGCCACCCATGAGAAACGTTGTGCTGACAGCAGCGATACACCTGGAAGGGGCTGTAGGCGAAGGTCGTCCCGCCATTCTGTACCGCGGGCGACTTATCGCCGCGGTCAAGCTGGATCTGGTTGGGACACGTCAGGTAATGCAGGGCCTTCATGTCGGCCGTTTCTGCAACGGGAAAACTGTTGAACGCAATTTCCTCGCAGCGATCGGCCCAGACCGGGTTTCCGGATATCTTCGTAAGCATCTCAAAACTGTGCATGAACTCCACAATCCCGCAAGTTTCGAACCCGCCGCGCGGGTCGATATAGCCCGGCCGGCTGTCCTCATCGCTCACGAACGTGCCGCCGGCAAACTGGCCGTAAGTATCCATGGCTTTTTGGTAGTTGCGTTCTGCGGCGTTGAGCAGGTCCGCCTGGTTGTCCTGCATCCAGTAGATTGCCGGCTCCCGAAATCCCTGGGCGAAATTCACATTGTGCCAGTTGATCACATCCTGGTCCCAGCGAGCCATGTTCGCGTGAATCTTCTTTGCCAGTTCCAGCAACCACGGCTCGCCCGTCCGGTTATAGAGCCAATAAATGCTCTCGATGTTGTCGCCGGCCCGTACCTTCGGCCAGTAGCCCTCCCCGAAGGCAGAAGGCGGCAGCTGGTTCTCCCACTTGAAATAGTTCGTCATTAGCGGGACAACCCTTTTATCCTGGCTATATTCATAATAGGACTGCAGCACATTGAGCATGATCATGTTGGGCCACAGATCCGGGACGCCGTTCGGGTTGTTCTTGCTCTTCAAGGATGTGAGCAAGTCACGCGGGCCAAACCAGCCGTCCGGCCGCTGCGAGGACAGCACCGGTTCAATCCACTTGCGGGCCTCGCCAATGAGGTCGTTGTCCAGCAGTACATAACCAAGATCACCGAAACCCTTCAGCCAATAAGGCAGTTCCTCCCAGCCGCGCTCTCCTTTGCCTTCCTTATTGGCCCAGGCACTCGTCTCGAAATTCAGCCAGGGTGAGATTTCCTTCAGATGCCCCGTCATGCCGGCTTTTTCCAACTCGAGCATGTGGCGCAACCACCCTTGCGGCTTGATGCTGCCGATCGGCAGTTTCATAAACGAGCTGGCCGCGAGTGGTGTGCGGTTGGCAACGGGGGCTCGCTGGTCCAGCCGATCCAGCTTCGCAGTTTGGGAAGATCCCACGTATGTCATCGACATCATCAAGAGAAGGGCAATCAGGCACTTGTATACGGTTTTCGTTTTCATCGTGTTTGATCCTGAGGAATATGTGAAAGGATACTACTCGACCGCCTGCGTCCAGAACAAGCCTAAAGATCCCCCTGCGATCGATTCGAGATTCGAGATTCGAGATTCGAGATTCTAAAACCTCGAATTTCGAATTTCGAATCTCGAATTATGTTTATTGTAGACATCAAGGAGCGACCGGGGTACAAGCTCCAGAGCAACGAATTTGAGGTGCGGAGCCCCAATCTCAAGGAGAGTGATGCATGCTGAGAAAAGCTTCTATCATTGTTCTCTTTTTAGTTTTCTCCTATGGTGCCATGCCGGCGGCCGGCAAGAGGAGTGCCCAGCTGTCGGAACGTGGGGAGGCACTCCATATAGCCGAGCCGGGATCGATGGGTTTGCCATTCCCGCAGTCTGACTCGCAGGTCCGCGTTGGAGCACAGTCGCCAACAGACCGAGCGGCTTACAATGTGCGGAGTTTCGGCGCCGTTGGTGACGGCAAGAACCTGGACAGCCCCTCGATCAACCAAGCCATTGAAGCGTGTGCCAAGGCCGGCGGCGGAACCGTCTATTTCCCGGCAGGGACGTACCTGAGCGGCAGCATTCGACTGAAGAACAATATCAATCTGTTTATTGATGCCGGAGCGTCCATTGTGGGAGCGCCACAGGAAATGAAGGCCTACGACCCCCCGGAGACCTTCGAGGGCAAAGCATACCAGGATGGCGGACACACCTATTTCCACAACAGCCTAATCTGGGGCGAAAACCTGGCCAATGTCTTCATCACAGGGCAGGGCATGATCAACGGAGGCGGCCTTACCAGCAGGGACAACGCCGTGGGTGCCGGCCCGATCATCCTCGGAGATAAGGCCATCGCACTTAAGAGGTGCCGGAAC
>JBEKYG010000434.1:0-5113 GCA_049511215.1 Acidobacteriota bacterium
TTGATTACATACACAATCAGCCCCGGCGCCCCCGGAGCCACCTGGGCCCCCCGTTCCGCCCTGGCCCCCAGACCCTCCATTTCCGCCGTTGCCTCCATCGCCTCCGATAGATTCTAATGTGATGTGACTGCTTGCACATGTAGCCTCTGTAGCAATGAGCTGGCCATCTTCACCCGCAGTCCCATTTTCTCCGCTTACTCCCTTTCCCCCCTTTAAACCGTTTCCTCCATTGACACCGTTATCGCCATTGGAACTACTTCCGCCGCAAGTTCCATTTTGGCCAGGCCCACCCGCGCCGCCGTTCGCGCCGCTTGAGCCATTGTTCCCATTGCTTCCATCTGTTCCCCTTTTACCATTTTCTTCACAATAGGTGCAACCCGCATCAGGATGAATTGGCATTGGCCTTCGCAATTCTGCCGCGCTCAAATCTGCACGGCTATGAGATTGTGTTTGTTGATTAGCCAGCCATTCTTTCCTGCCTAGGCCATTTGCAGCTATCTTTATCGTGCCGCCGTGCGACAGATGTCCCGTACCGCGTGTTACACCTATAGCACCAAAAACAAAAAGATATATATTGTGCGGACCACTGATCTCTGCATTCTCTCCATCGAATAGCAGTTCTCTCGCAATGACAACGATGTCATCAGCGACTGCCGCCTTCTCTGGAAGGTGTAAAGTATCAGCCAATATCACCCCCCGCAGTGGATTGTAATTATATCGAGTCATCATCATTTCGGGCATTCTCGCAAAGAATGGAACGAGGGTGAGTTGCCAATGCGGCGCGAGCAGCATATCCGGATCGAAAGGAATATTTGCTTCAAGTAGCAGCGCACGGGCCTTATCGAAGTGTCCTGCCATTCCTAGCGCAGGTCTTGTCGGAGTAGCTTTTGTGAAGGGACCTCCGGCTGAATGCATCGCCAAAGGTGCTGCCTCGCCGAACCAGGACAAAGGAAAAAGCATCATGCACATCATTGCAAATGTGACGAATTGTTTCATAACGCCTCCTCATAGATGTACAAGCATTTAAGAGTTTTCTCGCAAACCAAACACCACACACTTGGCTGGCTGCGCGAAGTCCTCGCCGTTCCTGACTGACACCGAGCCAAGCCCCCGTTCTGTTAAATTTGAGTTCCGCAAAGAACGGAGCCCATAAAGCGATAAGGACCGAGACCTGACTTTAACGACTCGACGAAACACTTTGAAAACGCCTTCACATTTTGAAGCGACCTGTGGAGAGATGAAGGGGTCTTCATTCGAAGAGCTCTTGTTCGCACGATCTTTAGCGCCTTGGGTTGCAGACACCTCAGGCCTCACGGATTAGTAAAATCCTGCTCTATCGCGAGCCAAACAGGACAAGCAGCGCCCATTACGGATCGCAACTCCGAGGACTTTCCTTCGCTCAATGTCCAGCGTGTTGTGAAAACAGTTGCTGTACCTTCACGCATAGCAATTGGAGGACCAATCGACAATACTGTCTCCAGGTGTTCAGTAAATCCCTGTTGACTCGTGAGATAGACGGAGAGCACATATCTCGCTAGAAAAGCCACACGATGTGCGACGTGTCCGCTGGCGGCCACCGGCAACCGTCGGTCGCGCGTATGTGCATGATACGAGAAGAATTAGTAAGCCGGTCGAATGCGGCCGCCATGAGGCGGGTGCTTACGACCCCTCAAACTAAATGGGCTATTGTCGAGAATCAATTCTGAGTCTCTTCATCTTGTTGCGCAGCGTCGAGCGGGGTAGGCCGAGCATTCTTGCCGCCTTGCTGATGGTAACCGCATTTGCCAAGACGCGTTCAATGTGCAGCCGCGTTGCCGTTTCAAGGGAAAAGTCGCTTTTCTCATTGCTCCCTGTCGAGTCGAGGGCGTCCTTCATCAGTAGCAACGGGGCTAGCAGCGAGTGATCCAGAATCATTCCGGGATGCTTCGCTCGAAGGGAGATGATGAGATCCCTCAACTCCCGGATGTTGCCGGGCCAGTCGTAGGTCATCAGGCCCTCATAAAACTGTTGAGTGGCGCAACGCGCCGGTGATTCCGCCCGACAAAACTCCAGGTTTGGCCTGCCGCTGGGACAGCCCGCCTTGAGGCAGCATCTCTGGAGAAAATACAAGGCGAGCAGCGGAACATCCTCCAGGCGGTCGCGCAATGGCGGCACATCGATTACAAGTACGCGCAGCCGGTCATAAAGATCCGCGCGAAACCGCCCCTGTTCGATCAATACTGGAAGATCCTTGCTCGTCGCCGCCACGACGCGCACGTCAACGTACACAGGGAGGTCTTGCCCGATGCGGGTTATCTCCCCAGTTTCCAGGACCCGAAGCAGCGCCGCCTGAGATGCAGCAGTCAATTCTCCAATCTCGTCAAGAAACACCGTACCTCCCTCGGCCGCGGTGAACTTCCCGGGCCGCTGACTCTCCGCTCCGGTGAACGAGCCGCGCTTGTGCCCGAATAGCTCATCCGCCAGCATGCTCTCGGAAAGCGCCGGTATGAAAATCGGAACGAAAGGACCTTCGTGCCTCTTGCTCCACAGATGGAGAGCTCTCGCCGCCATATCCTTGCCACTGCCGCGTTCGCCGGTAACAAGAACGGGCTCATCCCAATTAGCCACCAGCCTGAGCTCTCGCTCCATTGCCAAGAAAGACACGCTCGAACCAATCATTTCAAATCGACCGACATCGGAGGAAGCACGGTCTCGCAGAAGGCCGACCCGCAGCTGGCTTTCCTCCGTCTCGCGTTTTTCTCCGTTGCTCATCGCATAATTCCCAGTCTCGATGTACAGAACGTATGCCATCTGGACCGCAGATCTCGCCCAGCCGTCCCTAAGGATTAGCGTCCCAATGTTGCGGAAACGGGGGATGCACCTCTAGGCGCTGTCTTGCCGCACAAAGGGCCTCCGCCGACATAGTCTCGGCGGGCTGGACCAGACAAAGATCTGCCTAGTAAAAGGTTCCTATTTACAAGAACGATAAATCTCAGTGGTTGCCTACCGAAAACGCGAATTTTTTGACTGTGCCTATGTTAGCGAATGGTCTTGGTATCAAGTATATGCGCTATGCCGACGACATAACCTTCTTCTCTGGGGCTTTCAGAAATTCCTCTGCAATTGAAAGCGAATGTGAAAGAAATCATTACGTCGGCAGGATGGAAAACTGCAAGCAAAGAAGAGAACCTTTCACGACTACCCAACCGTCTGCAGGTTCACGGATACTTGGTTCACGGACCGAAGCCGCGTCTAACCAAGGGATACCGAAATCGCATCAGGGCCTTTAGGCACCTATCTCGGGTCGGAAAAATAAGGCAGCCAGACATTCCAAAAATTCAGGGACATATCTCTTTTGCAGATTCTACGGAGCGTTCTTAGACCTTGAGGTCTTGATCGCATCGCTACTTCTATTGCTGAGCTGGTTGCCGCCTGAAATGAGAGCCACGGATATGAAATCTATTTGGTCACCCTGTGTCGCCGAAGGACAAATGTTGATCACAATCGCGCCCGCGCACCGGCCCAATGAGTGGAAGCCATTCCCTGTACTACTTTTTCCTGCCACGCCGCGCAACATAGCAGATCCGTAGAATCCGGCAGGCCTGGTACGCAAAGGGATTGGTTCTTCTCTTAGGCTAGCTGCTGGGTTACACAACCCGGCGGCGTCATTTCGGCCGTCACCTTGAGCTTGAGGCCGCCGCTGCACGTTTCTGACAAAATGTGGATAAATCTCTTGGCTCAAAAGACCGCGATGGTTCCGTGCCCAGAGTTCCATCAAGCTTCGCGCTACTTTGCGGAAAGATTCGGGGCAGAGTCCGTCGGCAGGATCGGGCCACAACGCGGCGCAGATCACGGCACGGGAGATGGAGAGTGGCCGGCGCGCCCACCAGATATACAGCGTAGGAATGTGGCCGTGCCGGATGCTCTTTTCACGGCGCGCATGAGCGGAGATGCTCGCTTGATCGGGAAGTCAACCTCGATGAGACGCTTTGGATACCTGGGCCGGTCAGTCACTTTGCCGCCTCCAGAATCTCTCTTGCCGCAACGCTGTAGTGCTCGACCCTTATGATCGGCTGCCATCCGTGCCGGGCGGGATCGCGTACGGCGTGGATCTCCGCCTCTGCTTCGCAGTTGTAGACCACGTACAGCCAGTAATCAATCTTCAGGCGCTGGGCAGTCTTGTATTCGTTGGATGTCAGCGCCACCTCGCCGACGCGCGCCCTTCCTTTGACCTCGATGAACCGGACTTCCACTGCGGTCTTGGGATCCTCCGGGTGCGGCCGCCGCGAGATCAGGTCGAAGCCGCGGTTCTGGTCCTCTACGCTCTCGACCTTCCAACCTCGCGCCTCTTCAAAGGCGATCACGGCATCGACCGCCTGTTTTTCGACTTCATCGCTCCGGACCATCGACGAAGATTCCGGTTGATTCCGTTCCGGGTGCGGCAGTACCCAGGCCCTGCCCATGTGTCGAATGTCACCCAATGAAATTTGCGCTTCCATTTGAAGCTCGCGCTGCCGCTTCTCCAGCCGGCCGTTCAGTTCGTCGAGCCGATCGGTGGCGAGCTTGAGATTGGCCGCGGACAGGGGCAAGCCCTCGCGCTCCTGGATTTCGCAGAGTTCGGCAATCTTCCGGTTCTGCCGATCGATCAGCGTGTTCAGGCTCAATTCAAGGTGGCGGGTAATCGTCCGGATTTCCTTCTTCCGCTGGGAGGCTACTTCATCTAAAAACGTCTGCAGCGTCCGTTCAATGAGTGTCCGCTCGGCCGCCGCCACACCCGGCAATCCTTCGGAAGGAGGCACCTCGGTTCCCGAGGGCGCGGACGAAAGATCGAGAAGAATCGTCGGCTGGCGCACCGTCATCATGCCCACGTGATCGATCTGGACGGCAAACAGGCGGCGATGCAGAACATTGCCGCGACCGTCGAGGACGGAGGGGCTGAAGAAGTCCAGCAGGTAGGGCGCCCGGCTGTGCAGGTCATAGAAGGTCGCGCCGCGAACGCAGTCGTCGCGGCACAGATCGAATGTTTCCTCGCGCACCACCTCGAACAGCGGATGACCCGGAGTCACCCATTCCAGCGTCGCATCCTGTTTGAGCAGTTCTTTGTCGAACGTCACGCGCGCATATTCGCGTCCCA
>JBEKYG010000435.1:0-5109 GCA_049511215.1 Acidobacteriota bacterium
TGCGCCGGGCGGCATGCTCCGCTATGGAATTCCTGAGTTCCGTCTCCCACGCCACGTGCTTGACCAAGAAATCGAAACAATACGAATTCTAGGCGGCGAGTTCCGGATGCAGCAGCGGCTGGGACTCGACTTCACTCTCGCCGACTTGCGGCGTGAGTTTGACGCTGTCTTTCTGGCTATCGGCGCCCAGTGTTCACGCGGGCTGGAGTGTCCCGGCGAGCAACTGGCGCTGCCCGCAGTCGAATTCCTGGCAAATGTCTCAGCGGGCCATCCTCCTCGGATCGGCGGCAATGTCCTCGTCCTGGGCGGCGGCAACGCGGCCATGGACGCTGCGCGAACGGCGATCCGGATCGGTGCGCAAACCGTCACGGTCCTCTACCGCCGAAGCCGGCGCGAGATGCCATGCCTCATGTCTGAAGTGGAAGCGGCCGAAGCCGAGGGTGTTCGGCTCGAGACCTTGGTTGCTCCAGTAGGCCTCCAATGCGGCCGCCCCGGGGAGTTCAGGCTCACCTGCATGCGCATAGAATTGGGTGCGCCGGATGAAAGCGGCCGGGCTCTTCCGGTGCCGATTCCCGGTTCGGAGTTCGTCTTGGAGGCAACTTGCGTCATAGCCGCTATCGGACAAACCGTCGAGGCCACGTCCCTGGGCGCTGGTGAACTTCGTCTCTCGCGGTGGCGCGGCATCGCCGTCAATCCCGCGACCCTGGCCACAAACCTCGAAGGCATATTTGCCGGTGGTGATGCGGTTACGGGAGCGGACCTCGCGGTTCGTGCGGTCGCCGCCGGAAAGCTCGCTGCCGTTTCCATCGACCAATACCTTGGTGGCAGGCCCGTAAAGGGTGATCCTGAGCTGATCACCATCGTGATGAGCAAAATGGATGAAGCGGAGTTGGCCGAGTTCTTTCGTGAGATCGAAGAGTCGCCGCGCGCGGCCATGCCCGAGCTGCCGGTGGAAAAGCGCGTGCACAGCTTCGAGGAAGTCGAGCTGGGTTTCACCGGGAAAGTGGCGCAGGCGGAAGCCGGCCGTTGCATGAACTGCGGGTGCTGGAAAGCGACCACCTGTCAGCTCCGGCAATACGCGACCGAGTACGGTGCGGATCCGCTGCGCTTCGCCGGAGCACGCAGAAGGTTCCACCGCGATGCGTCTCACCCGGAGATTGTCTACGAACCCGGCAAGTGCATCCTCTGCGGCGCGTGTGTCATGGCAGCGGCTCAAGCCGGCGACGGACTTGGACTCGCGATTGTCGGACGCGGCTTCGAGGCTGCGGTCGCGGTCCCGCTCAGGGGAACTATGATCGAAGCCTTGCCAACCGCCGCACGGCGAGCTGCCGAAGTCTGCCCCACCGGCGCCTTCGCAATCAAAAGCTCGGAACCCGCGGATTCCTGCAGCTCAGCGGCCGATGGAGAATAAGTTGTGTTCGCCACGGACGAATATTCGGCCGTCGGAGAGCGCCGGGGTGGCCATCAAGCGCTCGCCCATTGGATTCGTTGCGAGAAGTTCAAAATCCTTTCCCGCTTTGACTACAAATATGTCGCCGTCTTCGCTGGGCAGATAAATCCGCCCGTCGGCCGCGACGGGCGACGCGCTGAAGCCGCCGCCCTGATGTGGAATGCGCTGGCGATAGATTTCCTTGCCGGAGCGGAGCTCATAGCAATCGAAAATGCCCTGGTTCGCGAGCACATACAGGAATCCGCCGTAAATAAGCGGCGTCGGCATATACGGACCTCTCTGCTGCCTGCTCCAGGCGATTTGGTCGCTGGACGAGAGCCCCTTAGCCAGGGTTATGTCTCCGGAAGCTCCGGCGCGAATCACAAAGATCGGCGCCTCCGGCCTGCGCCCGCTGGCGACCACAATCAGGTCTTCTGAATAAACCGGCGTGGGTGCGGTGATCTGGGAGCTGCCGCCGAGGCGCCAGAGTTCCTTGCCCGTTTCAGGATCGTATCCACGGATGAAGTTCGACGCGTTCGTGATTAGCTCAATTCGTTTGGGACCGGGATAAATGGTGGGCGTGCCCCACGACGGGAGTTCATCACGGTCGGCTTTCCACACCGTCGCTCCGGTTTCGATGTCGGCGGCGAGCAGGAAATCCTCCTTTGACGTGTCGCACTGAACGATCACCCTGTTCTTGTAAATGATGGGGGAGCTTGCAGTCCCCCATTCGTATTCCGGGGCGTCATAGGCGCCCAGGTCGAGAACACCGAGGTCCTTTTTCCAGACCAATTTCCCGTTTGTGTCAAAGCAGTAGAGCCCCTGGGAACCGAAAAATGCGATGACGTGTTTTCCGTCCGTAACTGGAGTTGAGCTGGCGTAGGTGTTTTTGACGTGCCGCTTCTCCTTGGGAACCCCCTCGTATGCCGTGCTTTCCCACACGATCTTGCCGCTATGCTTATCGACACTGTAGACCTTCCACTGCTGTACGGAGCGATCCGTCGAGGCATCTCCTTCGCCGAAAAGTCCATGCTTGAAAGTAGCGTTTGCCTGACTGCTGATTGCGGTGGTGACGTATAGCCGATCTCCCCAGACTACAGGGCTCGAGTGTGCGAGACCCGGGATCCGCGTCTCCCACTTGATGTTCTCACCACGTGCGCCGTCCCATTGGTCAGGCAGGTTTTGGCCGTCGGCCACTCCGCTGGCCTGCGGACCGCGAAAAGACGGCCAGTTGCCCGCAGGTGGCGGCGCACTGGCACAGAGAGCCACAAACCATGCCCCGATCAGCAAACGCATCTTGCCAAAGTGTCCCATAAAGATTGTCTCTCAATTTGGAGTGATGCGGCATGCCCTCCACTCTACACGCATCTCGATCGATATTGTATGATTTTAGCCAGGCTCGGCGAATTTTGCACAGGCAGCGGACATTTGAGGAGCAAAGGATGAATTCGAGCGCTAAATGGCTTCTGATGATGCAGGGATACTCCGAGGCTGATATTTGTGACTGTAAGAATATCAATGTCCTTGCCAGATGGACGCCGTCGGCCTGCGCCCTCTTTGGCACCATCGGCCTGCTCCTCAAATCGCCGATCTACATGACGGCCTTGGGGCTCCTCACGCTGATCGGCGCCACCTCCTCGCGCAGTTTTTACGATTACCTTTATGTTTTTCTGGTGAAGCCGGTTCTGTACCTGGGAGAAATGCCTTTCCACGGGAATCCCAGGCGGTTCGGCTGCGGCATCGGCGCCTGCCTGTTCCTTCTGACTGGAATCGGACTTTTCACCGGGAACACCGCACTGACATACATTCCATCTCTTACGATCATCGGTCTGGCTTTGGTGGCGGCAACCACGCAATGGTGCTTTGCGTCCGCCCTTTACGCCTTGCTTTGGGGTGATAAAGCAACCGCAGACGAAGCCTGATGATTGCCGAATCAATTAACCGCAAATGAGCACTGCCAAAAATCCGGGCTGCTCGCCGTTCCTCTGTGGCGCGTGCTATGGCATACTTTGGGCTCAATCAGGACACCCACATCATTCTAGAGTTTGATTTTGTTATGAAGACCAGCGGATTTCTTGCACTCTTGTTACTGTTTGCGCATCTCCAGCCGGCAGCAGGTCTTCCTCAGACGCTTCATGCCACGATCCGCGGTCAGGTGACCGATATCTCCGGTTCTTATTGCCCAAACGCCCAGGTAGCGGCCATCAACGAAGAAACCGGAGAGACCCGCCAGACGATCAGCGGCGCCGACGGGGCGTTCACGCTCCCGGTCCTTCCGCCCGGATCCTATCGTCTCGAGGCGGAGCTGACTGGTTTTCAGAAATATGTGGGAAGGGGAATCATCCTGCAAGTCGGACAAGATTTGCGCGTGAGGATATCGCTTCAACCGGGCGGACCCGCGGAGGAAATCGTCGTCATTGTAAGACAGGATCTGGTGAAGCCTGACGCAATGGATGTGAGGGGTGTGATCGAGAGCCGGCAGATCGTGAACCTTCCGCTGGACGGGCGGAATTTCCTTCAGTTGAGTCTCCTGTTGCCGGGAACAGCTCCGGCTGCTCAGGGATCTCCGGGCTCGGTTCGCGGCGAATTTTCGGTCAACGTGAACGGAGGCCGCGAGGATTCCAACAACTTCATTCTGGACGGCGCCTTCAACAACGACCCCAAGCTGAACACTTTTGCCATCAACCCGCCGGCGGATGCAATTCGCGAGTTCGAAATCCTTGCCAGCACCTACGACGCCAGTTTCGGGCGCAGCGGAGGCGCGCAGGTCAACGTGGCGCTGAAATCGGGCACCAATGGTTTTCACGGCACGGCTTACGAGTTTTTCCGCAATGCGGCCGTGGATGCGCGCAATTTCTTTGCGCACACTGAAGACGCCGCGCCGCTGTACCAACGCAACCAGTATGGCATTTCGCTTGGTGGGCCGGTGCGAAAGAATCGTACGTTCTTTTTCGCCGACTATGAGGGGCGCAGGGTGAATGAAGGAGTCACACAGGTCACCAACGTTCCCACGGATCTCGAACGAGCAGGCGACTTCTCGCAAAGCATCTCCGCGCGCCCGTTGGATCCCTTCACCCAGCGCCCATTCGACAACGGCAGGATTCCCCCCGATAGGATCAGCGCGATCGGAAGAGCCATCGCGAAACTCTACCCGCGGCCCAACAGGCCGGTACCAGGACAGAATTACGTCTCCTCTCCGATCCTGCGCGACCGAGATGACCGCTTCGACGCCCGTTTCGATCATTCTCTTTCGAACACATCCAACCTGGTAG
The DNA here is from genome assembly GCA_049511215.1 of Acidobacteriota bacterium. GTDB lineage: Bacteria > Acidobacteriota > UBA6911 > UBA6911 > UBA6911 > JAFNAG01. The sequence goes on from JBEKYG010000435.1 coordinate 4,702, forward strand.
GCCGCTACAGCTTTTCAGACCGTGATTTGTACGAGCCTTTCTCAGGACCTGATTTTGCCCGCATCCCGGGTTTCGGCGCCAATATCCCCCGGCGGGCGCAAAACCTCATGATCGGCGAGGATCACACATTTTCTTCCAATCTCACCAATCAGGTGCGATTTGCGTTCAACCGGGTCGCCGCCGGGTCCTTCCAGGAAAACAGAGGGAGCAGCCTGAACCGAGCCGTGGGCCTTCCGGAGCTCTCGGCAAACCCGCGCGACTTCGGGTTGAGCTTCATCACGATTTCCGGACTTTCGCCTATTGGAGACGAATATAACAATCCCCAGCACAGCGTAACCAACGTTTTCCAGGCCACGGACACGGTCACCTGCTCGAGAGGAAAGCACCTGGTCAGGTTCGGCGTTGATG
>JBEKYG010000436.1:0-5103 GCA_049511215.1 Acidobacteriota bacterium
CTCTCCCGCCGCTTGTCCGGCGCGGTTCGGTGTCCCGGGGGACACAATGCCGGGCCGCGAGGAACCAACCGCCGGAGGCCGCGTGGAAGTGGCCGGCTGCGACGGTGCGCCAGGTCGGTTCACGCCTCCGGGTGCCGCGCCCCCACGCTGAATGCCCTCGCTCGGAGTGGAAGACGCACGGCTTCCGCGCAACGCTTCCTCTACGCGGCTAGCCTGCTCATTGAAAGAGGGGCGCGGCGCGGCCGGCGTTTGCGACCGGCTGAAGAATCGCGTCCCTTGGTCGCTGCGAATCGTCGACGGGTTCGCGGCCCGGCCGGATGGCGCCAGGCTCTCGCGCGTGGGCACCGCCGGCACGCCTCCCGTCATCACATGCCCGTTGCGGAGATCGTTTATGGAAACGCCCACCGCCCTCTGGTTCATGCCATGCCCGAACTCTTCCGCGCGGACCGAGGTTATTCCCCGCAGGAAGCGCGGATCGCGCTCGGCCATGCTGAAGTTCGAAAACCGCTCGTCGAACCGTCCGGCGAGGGGCCCAAACGCTCCGGGGTGGCCGCGGAAAAAGTCACGGTCATGGAACCGGAAGAAGTCGGCAAAGCCGAACCGGAAGCCACCGCCGCCGTACCAGGGGAAGAATGGATCACACGGGCCGATCGGGAGCCACCCGATTGAGCCGAATCCGAAACCGAACCCGTAAGAAAGGCCGAAGCGGCCGGCGCCGAATCCGAAGAAGGACACGTAAGCCGGCGCCCAGATCGGCCGGTACCACCGCGTGACCGGCCCAGGCCACCAAAGCCAGGCACTGTCCCGGAAAAACCACCGGCCGTAATGGTACGGGGCCCAGCCCCAAGGCTCATAAGAAACCCAGGTCCAACCGTAGTAGGGCTCCCAAACCCAGTTGCCGGCCTGATACGGCGCCCAGTCCGGAGAAACCGAGGGAGACCAGACCGAGCCGTAATCGGGGACATTAGTCCAGCGTCCATAGGCATCCAGGTCGTCTGCACCCGTATAATAGGGATCGACGTGTGCCCAGCTCTGCGCACTGCGAATCTTGTTGTCGCGGTCCTCGTTGAGACGATCCCAGGTATCCCTGGAGGGAGCATCGGCAATCAGGAACTGCGCATCCGCGCCCGTACCCCGGACCGTGATCATTTGGCCCTTTTGGACGTGAGTGCTCCCCTCGGGCGTTGAAATGTCCGCTTCCCCTTTTCGTACTACCAACACGGTTTCATTCGAGGAATTCACCTGGATGCGGAACTCGCCTTCTCCACGCGGATGAACCGCGACATTGGGCGTGTCGATTTCAGCGTCGGCTTCGGTACCCTGGAAGACCGTGTAAAACGCCAGTCCCTGCGCTACCTGAAGCTGAATGTGCGTCGGATCCAGACCGGTGACGTTGGCCGCCGACTGGTTCGAAAGCCGCAGGATGTTGGCGTAGTCAAGCTGTAATTCGGTGAGCGATTTCTGACCCGTAGATACCTTGTCTCCCGCCATGACGGGCGTGTTCAAGGTCGCTGCCACCCAATCACCCGAATCACCGCGCTGAATGGAAACATCCCCTTGCATCTGGCTGATACGGGCGACTCCCGCCGCCGGCTTATCCTGAGAAGCCGGTTGGGGCGCCCCTTGCCCGAAGGCCTGCCCCGCTGCAAAAACTGTCACGACCAGCATTCCGAGAATCCCAAACCATCGTCTCATGGTCCACCTCAATTCAGGCCGCCGCTGACCGGCGGAAATGGCTCGGTCCGGCAACCCAACCAAACCGGTAGCAAGAAACATGCCAGCCTTGAGAACAGCAGGAGATTCAGTCTAACCTTATTCTGATCAACCATTTAATTCATGACCAAAACACTTCGACAGTTTTCTGCCTACCTCTGTCTGGTGACTTTCGGCCAGGGATGGTGGTTTTCGGCCAGGCGCACTTAAATTCGAGATTCGAGATTCGAAATTTAAAATCCCGAATTTCGAATCTCGAATTTGGAATGGGGTCACTCCTTCTCGTCGGGTTCGTCAGAGACACCGATTTTTGAGAGTCGATACCGCAGAGCATTGCGCGACAACCCCAGTAGCCGTGCGGCCTGGCTCTTGTTCCCGGCCGAGCGGCGCAATGCTTCGCGGATCATCTCGTCTTCGCACTGGTCGAGGGTCATGCCGGGCGGCAAAAAGCCCGCCGCAACTCCGCTTTCCTTCACGGGTTCGGCGTCGAGACGGATGTCGCCGGCTTCGATCCATGGCCCTTCGGCAAGTGTCGCGGCGCGCTCGATGATATTCTCCAGCTCGCGCACGTTGCCGGGCCAGTGGAAATTCATCAACGCCTCCATGGCCTTGGGCGAGACGCCGCGGATCTCCTTGCCGCTTTCCTTCAGATACTTCGCCAGGAAATGCCCGACGAGGTCGGGGATGTCTTCCTTATGCTCGCGGAGCGGCGGAAGGTTGATCGGCACGACGTTTAACCGGTAGTAGAGGTCTTCGCGAAACGTACCCTCTTCCAACGCGGCGCGGAGGTCCCGATTGGTGGCGGCGATGAGCCTCACGTCGACTTTGAGCGTGCGCATCCCGCCCAGCCGCTCGAATTCGCGTTCTTGCAAGACGCGCAGCAGCTTGGCCTGAACGGCTGGCGAGACATCCCCGATCTCGTCCAGAAACAACGACCCCTTGTCAGCCAGCTCGAACTTTCCCGGCTTGCTCGCGGTGGCGCCGGTGAAAGCGCCCCTTTCATAACCGAACAGCTCGCTTTCCAGCAAGTTCTCCGGGATGGCCGTGCAGTTGATCTTGATGAAGGGGCCGGATGCCCGGCGCGAGCGATGGTGAATCGCCCTCGCGATCAGATCCTTGCCCACGCCGCTTTCGCCACCGATCAGAACCGTAGAATTGGAGGGGGCAACGCGCTCGACGGCCGCCAGCACCTCCTGCATTTTCGAGCTGCAGGCAACGATGTTCGGGTATTGATACCGGTGGCCGAGCTCTTCCCGCAGCGTCCGGTTTTCCGCGCGCAGCCGGTGGACGTCCAGTTCTTTGCGTACCACCATCTTGATCTCGTCCAGCGAGAAGGGCTTCAACACATAGTCGTTTGCGCCGCTCTTCATCGCTTCGACGGCCTTCTCCACACTGCCGTAAGCGGTCATCAGCACCACGGGTATTTCGGCATTGACGCGCCGGATGGCGTGCAGAAACTCGAGACCGTTCATCGCGGGGAGTTTGATGTCGCTGAGGACCAGGTCGATCGCTTCCTGGCCGAGGATCTTCAGGCCGGTCTCGGCATCGCCGGCGGAGCAAGTCGTCCACCCCTCTTCGCCGAGCTTCAACTCGAGCAGGCGAAGCATCTTCTGCTCATCCTCGACAATCAGGACAGTTGCCATGGCAGCGATTTTACCTCACGGCGAGGGCGCCGAGGCGCCCGCTTCTGAAGCAGCCTCAACCGGCAGAAACACGTGAAAGCAAGCGCCATGTCCGGGCTCGCCTTCCACGCGCAGCGAGCCGCGGTGCTCGTCTACGATCTTTGAAACAATGGCCAGACCCAGACCCACGCCATTCTTCTTCGTCGTGAAAAACGGATCAAAGACTTGCTGGCGCCGGTCGGGCGGAATGCCGGGGCCGGTGTCGCAAAACGTGACCTCGGCGCCGCGTCCGCCATCGCGCAGGGACGGCGTGATCTCAACGTGCAGCGTCCCACCATCCGGTTCCATGGCCTCATATGCATTGAGCGCGAGGTTTTGAAAGACCTGGACGCAGAGGCTCTCATCCATGGGTACCTGCGGCAGGGCTGTTGCATACGCGCGCTCGACAGTCACCTTCGCTTCGGTGTGCTGCGCCGCCACCGCGGCCAGCGCACGGTCCATAACTTCGCGGATATCGGCGGGAGTCCGTTCCAGCGCCTGTGGCCGCGCGAAATCCAGGAACCGCGCTACCAGCGCGCTCAGACGATTCACCTCGCTCAAGATGTAGCCGGCCAGTTCGCTCGCCAACGGATTGCTCTCCTGCAGCTTCTGGCTGAGCATCTCCGCCGAGCCCTTGATCACACCCAGCGGATTGCGGATCTCGTGCGCCAGCCCGGCCGTCATCTGCCCAAGCGCCGCAAGCCGCTCCGAGCGCCGGGCCTCTTCCTGGACCTGCGCCAGCCGCCGGTTGGTCTCCGTCAGCTGTTCGGCCAGCAACCGGTATGCCGTCGCGCGGCGCCGGCTCTCGACGGCAAAGCGGTTCACGAGCATCGCCGCAAGAAAAAGAAAAAGAATGCGCGTGGCCAGCTCCGCGACTGCTGCCCCGGTGATGGCATACTCCTGGAGCGCGGGAATCAGATAGGAGCAGTACGCCGCCGATGCGAGCCCCGTCCAGAACAGCGTGCCCCAAAGGCCGAAATAGGTTGCCGCGGTCGCTACCGGCACGAAATAAATCGGCCAGTAACGACTGTTGATGCCCATTTCGCCCGTATGGCCGAGAAGCCACGTGGCGAGCAGGATCTTCAACAGCACGGCATAGACGTGTGCATGGCGCTGCAACCGGCCTGCGAGCCGGCCTTCCAGCCATTGCACGGTGGCGATCGTCACGAGGATAAGCTGCTTATGAATCTCCCCTAATGGAGGGAGAACCGCGAGTCCCGCGAGGAACAACAGAAAGAGAGCTTCGGTCCAGTTCAACGTGGTGCGGCGCCAGGGTTCTGCCTCCCGCGCCTCTTCGGGATTCTTTTTCTCCGACACGGCCAGATTATGCTCCCAATTTCGGGGACAGTCACCAAAATCCCCAAACTTTTTCAAATCGAATCATGCCATGGGGGTTCGGAAATTTGGGGGTTTTGGTGACTGTCCCTAAAATAAATAGCTCGTGGAGGATGATGCTGAGACATTTATTGAACAAATGGCAACATCCGAGTGTCAAAAAGAGCGTTGCCCGACCCGTGGACTCTTTTTACCTGGAGGAATCTGCATGGGATTCTTGCGCAAGCACCTCGTTTTAGTGATAACTGCTTGTCTAACGCTTGTCCTATTCATCTACCTTTCTTGGCCTCGGCAGGAAGGAGATCCCGAGTTTGACGCCCGCGTGCAAGACCCTGCATTTCCCGATCATCACCCCAGAGTAATGTTTGATGAAGCCCACGTAAATCTGCACACC
>JBEKYG010000437.1:0-5094 GCA_049511215.1 Acidobacteriota bacterium
ATCAACGATCCTTGACATCGTGGCGGTCGGCTCTGCCGATCTTTATCGGTCTTCTTACGCTTTCTTTTTCGTCCCCGGCATTCACTCCGCCATACTCGTCACGCTGCTTTTTGCTGAAAGGAGGCTCTAATGTCGCATAGGTTTTTCGAAAGAACTTTGTTGTGCATCACGATTGGTTTTATCGTGTTAGCTGTATCAGCGCCCGTCTGGGGACAGGAAATCCGCGGGCGAATTAATATCACCGTGCTCGATCCACAACAGGCCGTCGTGCCGGGCGCGACTCTTGAGCTCGTCGATCTCGCGACAAACATAACGCGCAAGGGCATCACGCAGGCTGCCGGTACCTACATATTTAACGGGCTGTCAGTAGGAAAGTACAAGCTGACGGTTACCAAACCGGGATTCCGAGCTGCGGTCTACGACGAGGTGACTGTCTCGGCGACCAAATCCACGGACATCGCGACGACGTTGGTGGTCGGCGCGCCGACTGAAACCGTCACGGTGCAGGCGGTAACGCCGGTTGTGCAGGCAACGTTGGTCGCCATCGCCTCAACCATCGATGTCAAACAGATCCAGGACCTGCCTCTCCAAGGGCGCGACATCTCGGCACTGGCGCGGATCGTGCCCGGCTATACCGGCACGTGGAATGGACTGCCGACGAACGCTCAAGGAAACAACGTGGATGGCGTCATCAGCAGCACGAGCCGGATGAAGTTCGGCGGCAACTCCACCCCAAGCGTCAATGTCCGGCTGGAGAATATCGAGGAGATGACGGTGCAGACCGACCAGATCGACATGAACCAGGGCTTCGGCATGGCCGTCATGCAATCCAACTTCACCACGCGTCGCGGAACGAATGCGTACCACGGCCAGGTCTTCGAGGACCACCGCAATGACAACCTGAATGCCAACAGCTGGTACAACAACGCTAGAGGCGTCGGTTGCACCCCGTGGCCGAATTGCAGAAAGGCCGAATCTAAGCTTAACGATTTCGGGGGAAACATCGGCGGTCCGGTCTTCAAGGAAAAGCTGTTCTTCTTCTTCAGCCTCTCCACCGCTCGACAGCCCGGCGGCTCGACCCGAAGCAGCAGCTTCCTGACCCCATCCGCGCAGGCAGGGAATTTTACCTACACCGGCTCGGACAGTCAGTCCCATACCGTAAATGTGTACTCGATAGCGAAGGCTTACGATCCAACGCTGCAGGGAACGATGAACAGTGTCATCTCCACACAGATGACGCGCATCAACCAAGCCGTTACGCAGGGGAGCATTACCTCCAGCACTGATCCGATTATCAGCAACGTGAGCTGGATCTCGCCTAATCCCGCAACCACTTGGTATCCGACTTTCCGCGTCGATTACACCCCTACGGCAAGGTGGCGCTTCAATCTGGCAGTGAATCAGACCAAGACGACCTCACCAACGTCCGCTGCTCCTGTTTTCCCAGGGGACGAGTTTATCGCGATCGCCGGTGGAACCAAGTCCAATCGTGTCTCTTCCTCGCTTGGGATCGACTGGACGGCGACGAACACGCTGCTCAACTCATTCCGGTTCGGTTACCTGTATCCGCCGTCATGGAACCCATGGGGCCAAGGGGATTGGAATAATTGGCCAAATTTCCCCCAGGTAGTGACTTGGCCGTTGGTGGCCTCGCCGCAGACTTGGAACTATCCGATCTCCAACTTTTATCCCGTGTTTACTCTTGCGGATACGGTCAGCTGGCAGAAAGGACCGCACACGCTCAATTTCGGATTCTCGGCGTATCGGGAGCAGGACCATTATTGGAATGGGCCCGAACCTACCCGAATCACTGTGGCAATGGACCCCGGCGATCCCGCCAACAATGCCTTGACCAACGCCGGCAGCTATAACCCATTGCCCGGTGCCAATACTTCCCAGCAGGGGGAAGCGCGCAGTCTCTATGCTCTGCTGACCGGGCGCATCACCTATATAACCGGAATGTATCCGTACAAGAAGAGTACCGGAACGTACGGCACGACGCCGTTGGGGCACTTCGATCTGGACGAAGTCGCCAAAGCGGGCGGCTTCTTTATTCAAGACGCTTGGCACTTCCGGCCGAACCTGACCATCAACATGGGCTTCCGGTGGGACTTCACTGCTTCCAGTTACGACCTGCAGGGCGCATACCACAATGCGGACCTGTCGTCGATCTGGGGTCCCTCCGGCGTCGGCAACCTGTTCAAGCCCGGCACCCTCACCGGCAACCTGAATCCGACTCTCGCCGTGAATACGAGTCCTTACAACCCTTGGTACGTCACGCCGCAGCCATCGTTAGGGCTTGCCTGGTCTCCGAAGTTCGGGGATGGCTTCCTGAAAAAGATTCTGGGTGAAGGCAACACCGTAATCCGCACCAGCTTCTCGTACCGCAACTTTACGGTGCCGTACCAGTATTTCTGGAACAACGCGACCAATTACGGCGGATTCTATTACCAATTCTATACGGCAACGGCACGGAACAGCACCGCAGACGGCAGTTTCGCACCTGGCAGTCTGTCCCTGGGGCAGTCGTATCCCACTTTCGCGCTCAATCCCTTGAAGTATGAAACGTCCGTTCCCGCGTCAAGATTTACGTTCAACAACAACCAGACCACGAACGGCATCAACGGGATGGATTACAACATTGGGCAGCCTTACACGATGAGCTGGACCCTCAATATCCAGCAAAAGCTGGGTCAATCGCGAGCTCTGGAGATCCGCTACAACGGAAACCGCACTGTGCATCAATGGCTCTCGTACAACCTGAACGAGGTCAATGTGTTCGAGAACGGGTTCCTCCAGGAGTTCAAGAACGCCCAGAATAACCTGAAGATCAACGGCGGCTCGTCGTTCGCCAACCTCAATCCCGCGGGCGGCACAGTGGCGCTTCCGATCATGACGGCAGCTTTCACGGGCGATAAGAACGGCTCGCAGACGGGCAGCGAGTTCAAGAGGGGCACCTTCATTACCAACCTCAATACCGGAGGCGTCGGCACGATGGCTTCGACGCTCACCACGTACGGCGCAGCGCCGTACTTCTGCAACCTGGTGGGTTCCTCTTTCGTCCCCTGCGCGAACATGGGGTACACGGGAGCAGGAGCAGGTTATCCCATCAATTTCTTCCAGGCGAATCCATACGGTTCGGGAATCCCGGTCACGGTGATGTCGGATGCAGGCTATTCCAACTATAACGCCATGCAGGTCGATTTCCGCCAGCAATACTGGCACGGCCTGCAGTTCGACGCGAACTACACCTGGGGCCACACCCTGGGCGTTGACGCGGGGGGGACCTCAGGGGGGAACGACTGGACCGGCGCCTACACTCAATATACCCTTCGAAATCTCCGGGAGAGCTATGGGCCAACACAGGACATCCGCCACGTTGTCAACATCTCCGGGACAGCGGACCTGCCGTTCGGGCACGGGAGAATGTTCTTCAATCAGAAAGGCCCGATCGACAAAGTCATCGGCGGCTGGACTGTCGGGACCATCATAACCTACCGGAGCGGATCTCCAGGCCGCGTGACTGGCGTCTACTACACGTTTAACGACCTTGCCGATGGCGGTGTTAACCTCAACGGAATCACCCGGCAAGATCTCCAGAATGCCGTCGGAGTCTACAAAACCAGCGCCAATGTTGTCCAGATGATCGATCCCAAGTTCCGGACCGCCGGTGTAGGCGCCAACACGACGTATATTACCGCCAATACCACACCCGGCACATACGTTGGAGCGTTTTATATCTATGGCCCCGGCTCGACTGACTGTGACATTAGCGTCAACAAGTCGATCGCTGTAACGGAACGGTTGAAGATCTCATTCCAGACGCAGTTCCTGAACGCTTTTAATCACCCATACTTCCGAAGCGCGCCAAGTGGCAACGTCCGTACCAGCAGTTGGGGGACTGTCACTGGTGCAACGAACGGCCCGCGGGTGATCGAGTTCCGGTTGAATATTTCATTCTAAGCCCACCCCATCAAGAGCGTAGCTGGACCAGGCCCTCACCCAACGGACCTGGTCCAGTTTTCACCACGTACGAGCGCGACCGCGCCTTCCGCCCGCAGTCCCATCGGGGAACCCACAGAGTCCGGCCTGGCTGTCCTCTTACGCGCCGGTCTGGTCTTGCCCTGCGATGGTTAGCCCGGCCCGGGGCCAGTCCGGTTAGGTTGAAGTAGCAAAGGCCATACGCTTTTGTGACGAATCGGGCGGCGGAGTCACTTCCTGATCGACTTCCACCCCAAGCGCCGCCATCATGCTCCTGCCTGGAAAAGCGAATTACTATCTGCCATAAGTCCTTGCAGCCGTGAAACCTGTTGCGGTTTTTGTTGTGGCTGGCGGGAATTGAATTAACTGGGTTGTTGATGCGTGCGCAGTTTGCTCCCAGGCCCAATCCGCATCCCCAGCTTTGTTCGTGAGCGATCCACTGGGGATGCAAAGGAGACACTTGGCGACTATCCCACAAGAAAGGAGCTGTCATGGATCGACGTCGGTTTTTGCAGAGTCTGGCAGTAACTGCCGCGTGTTTCGAATCCCTGTCCGAAGCCGGTAGCACAGCTCAACCCGAGGCACCGGCGTTCGGCACTCCAGCGGATGTCGAAGGGCACACTTTCCTTTGCGAATTCAGGCTGGACCAAACCGCTTGGAAGGTCTATGAGGACCTGCGGACCCGCGATGGAGTTCTGACCTTTGTATCATCCTCCGGCGTGACCCGGGTGATGCGGAAAAGCGGCGAAGCCGCGTTCCCGGAAGCGGCTGTGCCTTATCTGGGATTGAGCCTCAACGACATCGGATTGTCCGGGCCTGATCTGCTGGCCGACATGCACGACATCAGCCTGAAGCTGCCGCAGGACGATGCCGGTCACGGGTTGATCAGCGGCTGGAGCGAGTCGGATGCCTGCCTTGCGGCCACCCCGGAGGTCTGGTGGCAGCTCTACTACGCCAACAGCGCGTTCTCCGCCCGCGGGCTCAGGGATATCGGCAGGGCCTGGCTCGAAATGGAACGCTGGAAGCCCGCTCCCGCCATGCAGAAGGAGGCCCAGGACTGGCTCCGGCGCAGCCAGGTCCTCCAGGATGCCACCGTCGCGAGCATTGAGAAAA
>JBEKYG010000438.1:0-5092 GCA_049511215.1 Acidobacteriota bacterium
CGCTCCTGATATTGTTCATCGGATTGTTCATCGTGGTCGCTGGGATCGAAAAGACCTCACTCTCGTCGGGCGCCATAGCCTTTGCCTCGGGTTACGGGCTCGACCGGCCCGCCGTCCTCAGTGCCTTTGCCGCCGTGCTGTCAAATCTCGTAAGCAATGTGCCGGCGGTGCTGGTTTTCAAGCCGTTTATTCCGCGCCTTGCAGACCCAAAACAGGCCTGGCTGGTTCTTGCGATGGCTTCCACGCTCGCCGGAAACCTGACGGTTCTCGGCTCAGTGGCAAACCTGATTGTGGTCCAACGGGCTCGCCGCCAGGTAGAAATCTCCTTCTGGGATTACTTCAAGATCGGCGCGCCCCTTACGGCAGCGACGATCGTCATCGGCGTGCTGCTTCTGCGCTGATCCAAGGGTCTGTAACGGAATGCGTGGCGTATTTTGGCACGGGAATATGTGCCGTGGACTGTGACGGTCGAGGAGGTAGCGGACCACGACCCCGGCAAAGTCGTGCGCTGGATGGAAATGGATTGCCAAATTGGGGACGGTCGGCTCTTTTCACGATCCCTTTTCCAATCTGCCGAGATTCTCGCGGCGAAAAAAGGTGACTGTTCCGAAAACAAAAGCAGAAAGTCGAAAGCGTCGGTATCGGTATCGGAATCGTCATCGCCATCGCAATCGGTCGTATAGGTCTGAGAAAGCCGATAGCGATAGCGATGCCGATACCGATGATCACCCCCCAAAGGGAGCATAGCCTTTTCATGCGTCGTCGGGTGCGCCCCGGCGCATGGGTTGCTGTCCCCGATTTCGCCGCCAGCTCTGCGACTTTGCCGGGATCGTGGTAGCGGACGAGATGGCATTCCCGAATGACCCCCAATTGAGCTAAGATTGCTCTTTAGTTACCTGATGGATCACCGGGTTACCCCTGGTTTCGTGTATTTTGTGATTTCTGGAATCTGAGTTTCTAAAAGGAGAATCGTATGGCCTTTTGCACGAATTGTGGTGCCTCTGTCGAGGGCGAATTTTGCGTCAAATGCGGGACGCGGATTGGTTCCCCCGAGGTATCCAGCAACCAGTCTCAGCCTTCCTCTCCGGCAAGCCTGCCCACCTATGCATCATCGCCAACACCAGTCGCGCCGCTCAAAAAGAAGCGCGGCCCGTTATTTTGGGTTCTCTTGGGGTGTGGCGGGCTCGTGGTGATCGGCGCCGTGATCATCACTGCTTCCGTCCTGTATTTCATGCACGTGGCGAAACAAGCTGGCATCGATCCGGAATTGATGAAGAAAAACCCGGCGCTGGCCACTGCCAAAATAATGGCGAGCATGAATCCGAACATCGAGATCGTTTCAGTCGACGAGGTCCACGGCATTCTCAAGGTGCGGGACAAAAAGACCGGCAAAATAATGAACATGAATCTTGCGGACGCCCAAAAAGGAAAAATCAGCTTCGAGGACGAACAAGGCAAGAAGGTTGAGATTCAAGCTAAAGGTGAAGGGGATAAGGCTTCATTGGAAATCAAGTCGCCCGAGGGCAGCCTGCGCATGGGTGGAACCGGAGGCCAATTGCCGGATTGGCTGCCTTCCTATCCGCGTGCTGTAGGAAGCGGCACATTTGCTTTGAATACCAAGGAGGGAAACGCGGGGTCATTCACGTTTCTGACCAAAGATGCGGCGGCAGATGTCGCTTCCTTTTATGAAGAGGCCCTGAAAAACAAGGGATTCGAAGTACAAAGAACGCCGACTCAAGCTTTCGAAAAGGGTTCGGTGATTCTCATCACGGCTAAAGAAAGCAGTTCGCAACGGAGTGCGACGGTGTCGATTGCCGCGATGCCCGATGGCACAACTGTCAACCTTGCGTTTGAAGCGAAGAAATGACCGGCGCGCTAAAAGGGGACTGGCTGGAATGACATGGAGCGGCATGGCGACGTTTTTCTAAAAAGAACTCAATTCGAGCCACCCGCTTCGCTCTTCTTGACGAGGCGCGCGATCAGGACAAGAAGCACGACCACTGCCAGGCCCAGGATTGCCCAGAAAATGATTGTCTGCAGTGAGTGTGCTTCGGTCCGTTCGGACGCCGCTGAATTTTCCGGACCAAAAGAGATCTCCTCTGCTGCCTCGCCGGTCAGGCGCGGAGCGAGCAAGGAAAGATCGTAGCGCGGCGCTTCGAGACTGCTGTTGCCGTAATAAAGCTTCAGGCCGGCGGTATTCTCACGGAAAAAGCGCATCTGGTAAGACGGAAGCAAGAGACGGACGGACTCGATCGGAAGAGGACTGTTATCGCCCTCTTCAATCACCAATCTAGCATCCGCCGTGGCCAACGATGGCAGCGGAATTATGAGAGGAGGGGCCTGCGTCTCAGGGTCGGAACGGCTCCACGTCGCTGCAGCAATCCGATTCGTCCACGGTTCCTGACGCTCATCGGACGGACTCTTTTCAATAAGGACGCTCACCTCACGCCGGAATACGGGGGCGGAGGTCTTCAACACCAGCCGCGACGCGGGGAGATGCTCGTAGGAAAGGCGCAGGCGATAGTAGCTCTGCGAACCCGATATGGGCCGGCTACCGGCTGCGCGTGGGCCGGGCGCCTGCATTTTTTCCAGGGCCGGCAGATCGACGGTGAGAGGACCGTCCAGTTTTTCCACCAGGTAGGGAATTTGGCGCCCGTCGGCAGCAGCGATCCGCAGATCGGACATACGGGAATGGGCCAGGACCTCGGCATCCAACAAGAGCGCATTCAGTCCGGGGTTGCCTCGCGGAATCTCACGCGAGTAACGGAAAGTACCGATATCGATGGGCGCGCCCGCCAAGGGCACGGAGCCGGACTTCAGGTTTTCCGCAGCCGGTTTTTCTTCGCGTAACTCCCCCCATTGAGCTTTGGCCATGCGCAGCTTCGCGATCGAATCGCGCACGGCCTCCAGATCATACTGAGGAGCTGCAAGGCCCGCGTACCCAAAACGAGCCGTCAACGGTTCGTTGCCGGAATTTTCGAAATAGATCCAGGGAAGATGCGCAAACACGGCAAAAATGCCGGTAAGATCGAGCGGAGGGTTATCGCCGTCGTAAATCATCAGCTCGAGTTGCGCCTCCTGCGGGGCCGTAATGGGGATCCGTAGCTCGGCCTCCGTGGCCGATCCGCGAACCGTATGCCACAGAGTGGCCAATCCCAGCATTTGGGGCACCATCTCGTCCCCGGAAAGCCGGCTCTCGTTTACGCGCGCGCGGCGCAGCACGTTCCCGCCGGCTGCAGCGAGCTCGATTGCCATAACGGGCAAGTGCGGACCGGGCAGGTGAAGTCGATATCGGCTCACCCCAGGCTCGCCGGCGCGACGCTCAAACTGCAAGGGGGCCCTTAGCGGAGGAGGCAGTGTTCCGGCCGAGACCATGCGGGCCGAGATCGAACGCGGCAGCGGAATCCGCGCGCTGGCCGTGTCATCCCAGGTTATGCGCAGGTAACGGTACTCTCCCGGCTCGAATTCGAGCTCAAGCCGCTTAAGGTTTTCAGCGGGAAGATCAAAGATCGTGCCCTCTGCGACAAGCATCGTCCAGCGGCTGCGGTTCCCGCTGCCTTCCAGCTGGCCACGTTTCAGAAATGGCGCTGCAATGCCTGCCAACCGCACACCATCGACCCGGAGAGGTTGCCCGAGATCTGCCTCGAATCCGCTGATTTTTTTCGTGGCGGCGACGGGTAACAAACGTCCCTCAGACCATCGTGGCTCCGGAGTTGCCGGCGCCACCAGCAGGTAGGGCACCTCGTGGTTGGCGGAGTCGTAAATCCTTAAATCGCTGAGCCCAACCCTGCCGATGAACACCGGCTCCTGGTCCATGCCGGTGGATGCGCGGGACAGCTCTCGAAATGGGCTTGCCGCGGCAAGCAGTGCGACATCGATCTCGAGCCGATTCGGCCCCGGTCCGCCCGGCACGATAGCCCGCTGATAATGAAACTTCTCAATTTGCGCCTGTTGTGACTGCCCGTGCCCCGGGGTGACCGACAAGAAGGCCAAGATTATTGCCCATTTCAAAACCGCGGACGCCCCCCTATTTCCCATTTGACTTGTCCATAACTCAGCCGTTGCACGGCGGGAAATAGGGGAGCGTCCCCGGTTTTCCCGGTTTTCCCATTGCGTCGACGACAGCTTCATGTTGACTCCTTCCTCGCGGCGAGCACGAATTTCTGCAGGGCAAGGGCTACGAGTGCCAGGCAGATCGCGAGACCCACAAACGACACGACTCGGTAAAGCCCTCCGAGGCTGGCGAGATCATGGAGGAAACACTTTACAATTGTAGCTACCAGGAGGACAAGGGACGCGATCCGCGCCGCATGACTGCGGATCGCGATTCCGACCGCGAGCAGGGCCACGCCAAACAGGGCCCAGCCGATCGTATACGTCATATCCTGCGCCAATGTCGCTGAGAATCTGAATATGATTTTTTCGCCGACGGAGTAAAAGTCGGCGATTTCGATGTTGAGCAAGATGAAGAGCAGCAAGGCGCCGCCGGCGGGCAATAGCGTCGATGCACGCGGCAGCTCATCCATTAGGGCATCCTGCGTCTTCGCGAGCAGCCAGCCGGCCAGTATCATGGCCAGGGCGGCAACCAGATAGGTGTACAGGTACCAGTTCCAGATGGGCAGCGCACCGCGGGGTTGCGAGTGGAGCATCAAAGGAATCACGGCCAACCTGGCAAAAACTGTAAGGAGCAAACCGGCAGTCGTGTAAAGAAGGCCCCGGTGTGGGATCTTACGGTACAGCCATGCCAGCGCCGCTCCTTCGAGAGCCCAGGCGATTGTAATCCACTGCCTCTCGAGCTGAAGCGGAATCGCAACGGTTACGAAGGCAAGCGCCGCGCCGGCAACCAGTGCCAACCTTCCCAAGGTCCGCGCTCCAGTATGCTCAATCCCCAGCAGCTTCACGAGCAGCACTGCCATAAGCACGGCCTGGATTACGGGCAAGATTCCAATGATGTCGCCCCAGCCGACCACCGTGATCGTGTATCTTGCCTGAAAGAAAAACGGCACGCTTGCCAGGACGGCAGCCAGGTAAGGCTCGAGGAATCGGCCGGCACGGCGCCCGAGCAGCAGCGGATAAGAAAGAAAGACGAGGT
>JBEKYG010000439.1:0-8675 GCA_049511215.1 Acidobacteriota bacterium
TTCCTCGGCTGAACCGCCCGGCGGGCTGCCGGCACATTTTTGCCGACTGATCCCTGCAATCTGAGTCATCCACGACCGCCTCGGCACCCGGCTCATGAAATTTCTTTGCTTCATCGCACTTTGAGGTGATTTAAGAACTGCTTCTGATGTTTATGCTGTCAGATGCGCCGGTCCGGAAGGGGCTTTCAACCCATTTTATCGGACATTCGCCTCGGCGCCATCCAGAGTAATCCGGTTCCCATCCTCGGAAATCAACTGTCCATCGCGCAACTCGCGGATAAATGCTTCGGCACGCGCATCGGTTCTGCGTGCTGGGACTGATGGTGAGCGCCGGCGCATCGGAACGGCAGCGGATCATTTCCTGAGAGCCCAACCCGTCTTCGTGACTCGTCAACGGTGCCTCGGATCCGGCAGGAGGAGTTCGTCTGTCCATGGCGGGATTCTCGCGGCCCCCGGATCGCGAGGCATTTCGTTCTCTCTGAGCACTGCGGGCTCCTCCAACCTTCGATCGAGCGTTCTCGCGCAATCGTTTCCGCATTCGCCCACGCAAGGTATCACAGCCGTATTTCATTGATATTACATTATTTGTAGATTTCTCTGGACATTTCCCCTCCGTTTCTGTAGCATAACGAGGGAGAACACGAGGCCAATCATGCAGCAGTCGAGAGTGGAGTTTTCCGGCCGCACTTTCTCCGCGGCCGACCTCGACCTCATCCGCGAGATCGCCCGCGACTTCTCCAATCTCAGCCTGACCGAACTGTCCAAAACCGTGTGCGAACTGCTCGATTGGAAACGACCCACCGGGAAACTCAAATACGAAGAATGCCGGACGTTTCTCGAACACCTTCGGGATCAGGGCGTTCTGAAATTGCCCGGCCTTCGCCCGGTGGGCGCTCCCGGCCCGCGCCGCATTGCGGCCACTGCTGAGAGCGACCCCGAAACTCCCGTCACCGGAAGCGCCGGAGATTTTGAGCCTCTGGTCCTGCATCTGGTTCAGGCTGCGGACCGGAAACTGAACTCCTTGTTCAAACAGTACATCGATCGCTACCATTACCTCGGCTATCGCATTCCTTTCGGAGCCCACCTGCGCTATCTGGTCGAGTCCTTGAAACTGCCTGGCCGGTATCTCGCCTGCCTGCAGTTTTCCAGCCCGGCCTGGAAGATGGCGCCCCGCGATGCCTGGATTGGATGGAGCGTAGAACAACGGAAGCGCAACCTTCAATTCGTCATCTGCAATAGCCGCTTCCTCGTGTTGGCTTGGGTCAGCGTAAAAGGACTGGCAAGCAAGATCCTTTCTGTCGCTGCTCATCAATTGCCTCGAGATTGGGAAAAGCTCTACGGTTATCGCCCGCTGCTTCTGGAGACCCTGGTGGATCGATCCCGCTATCGTGGGACCTCGTATAAAGCTGCCAACTGGATTCACCTCGGCGCCACCCAGGGCCGCGGCCGCATGGATCGCGGGCATGTCGCTGACGGCCAGGCCGTCAAAGATATCTATGTCTACCCCTTGTGTCGTCATGTACAAGAAAAACTTTGCAGCGCCACGCCACCTGCCTTTGTGGAACAGGATGAGGAATAGTCCGCGCTGTGACGCAGGAATTTATCTGCAGAGAGCATCGGATGAACGTCTTGCTCCGAAAATAAAAGCGGGTTTCTAGAGAGCTTCTTACTTAGCCGTAAACCCTCTCTAGAAACCCTGGAGCTACTCAGGTGATGGATCTCACCCGGTTCTCTATCGCCAATATTATCACCAAGCTCAGGGAAATCAATCCCGCCGTCAACTGGGCTTACCGCAAGCCGTTTCCCAAGGAGGAAGCCCGCTGGCTCTCCCACTACCGATTCCAACGTCAGTTTGTTGCCGTCAACGATGACGGATCCGTCCAGGGAGGCCTGTCGCAACTGGTCGCTTCCACCATCGACTTTTCCTTTGTGCGTTCGATCTCCGCCGACGCCTACTCCATTTTCGGCGGCCCCTGCTACGACCCCGTCTCGCTTTATGTTCTCGACCTGTCCCGCTATCTCGACAAAATCCCCGACGTCAAGCACTTCTGTGAGATTTTGCGCGATCCGGCGCGGGGACAATCCTACCGAAGCTTTGCGGGGCTGCGGGACAATTGCATCCCCTGCCAGGCCACGTTCACCAATTTTCGCGCCCGCCTGGGTGAGAGCCGCTATCAGGAGGTTCTTCATGCGATGGTTACGTTGGTCGAAAAACTCGGCTTTTTGACCTATAACATCCTCGCCACCGACGGCACCCTGTATCCTTCGGTAGCACGCTATCGCGGCTGTTGTTGCTTCAACGATTCCTGCGCATCGATCACCGTCGACAACGTGACACAAAAGGTTCACGACCGTGTCTTGTACCGGATCCAGGATCCTGCGCAAATTGTCCCCGGCAAAGAGTGCCGTGTCAGAACCGAATGCCCCAATCCCAATTTCCCCGAGGACGTCAAACGCCCCAAGATCACGATCCTCTCCTTCACCCTGGAAAACGCCTCCGAGGAACTCTCCACCGTCGACAGCAACAACCTCAAATTCTTTCGCGTCGAAGAGCCGCTCGCCAAGCATGGCCTGGTTCTGAGATTTCGCGAATCGAACGTTCACGGCATCTCGGTTTCGTCCATCATTTCGGAACCGTCCGAGTCGTTCCGTTTCCGCTGTCCTAAACTCCCCTACGACCGTGACGCGCGCATCGGTGTCAGGCGCCTCCCCTCCAACCCCAACAAGATCGAAAAGATCTTCGGCTACAACGCCATCATCACCACATCGATCGAACCCCAATGGGGAATCGAATTGCCCGTGGCATGCATCACCATTGCCGGCAATGCCCAGGAAGGAAACCAGTTCATTCCCCTGCAGGAACAAATCCGCCGCTTCCATTCCGCTAATCCCCGGATTCATCTGCTCGATGCCAAATACGATGAACTGCATAACTATGAGTTCGCCCGCAAGCAGGGTGCCGTGCCCCTGATCGACTATAATCCCAGGAATGAAAAGCTAGTCCGTGAAGCTCTCCTCGAACGCGGCTACGATCGCAACGGTTGGCCGTATGTCCCCTACTGCCATTTCCCGACCCACCCCAATGGATTTGACGCCGCGACCCAACGCCTCTCGTTCGCTTGCTTTAAGCAATGCGTGAAGTCCAAAGATCCTGCCCTGCTGGAAGTGTTCCGAAACTGTCCCCATCGCGCCCATCGCCTCGGATTCGCCACTCATGTTTCCATCGCTCAACACCCGCGGCTGATCCTCGAAATCCCCAGAGGCTCGGATCGCTACCGCCAGTTGCATGCCCTACGTTCTGCTTCGGAAAGAACCAACAGCACTCTCAAGGACGACAATGCCATTCTGAGCGAACCCCCGGTCAGATCGCTTCGCCGGGCCGCGGTGGTTTCCCTGATGGGGGTCATGACTACCTTGATTGATCGCGTTTCTCGATTTGTCCTGGATGTCACCGTCAAGCAGCGGAAGTTCAAGCAAACGGGGGACAAGCATTGGTTCGATCAACTCTCGCCTCCGGAAATCCCCGCTCACCTTAAACCGTTTGCCAAAACCGCCTGACGCGCAACGCCAGGTGCGACGGACTGGTGTCGGCGTTTCAGCTCCATTTTCACGTCAAAACAAGGATAACCACGTCGAAAGCCAGCTAAAAAAGAACCGCTGCCAGGCGGGCCACTTCTAGCCGAAAACTCCAGTCAGTTCTTAAATCACCTCACACCTCAATCCGGTTGAGTTACTCCGGAATGACCCAAAGGACAGCGGCCTAGCAGCGGGTGCTGCCCACGCCCGCAGTCGTCCGCCCGTTCTTCTGCCCGCCGACGACCAGGTGGCGGACTATGGATCTCTGCTCACCAACGTACTACCGAGTATCAAAGGTTGGCGAAATTCTCCAGAAGATGACTACCCCACTGGTGACTCTTCTCAGGGTGAAACTGCACGCCGAAGACGTTTCCGGAACTGATTCCACAAACGAAATCGCCGTCATAGTCGGTTACGGCTAGAATGTCCGAATCCTTGTGACACTCAAGATAGAACGAGTGGAGGAAGTAGAATCGCGCCCCCGCCAATCCATCGAAGAGCTTGTTGGGCCGCACCAATCGCGCCTCGTTCCAACCCATGTGCGGCACCCTCCTCAGACGCCCTCCAGCTACGGAACTGAATTTCTTCACCTCCCCGGCGATCCAACCGAGGCCGCCCAGCAACCCCTCTTCGCTTCTTTGAGCGAGCATCTGCATTCCCACGCAGACTCCAAGCACTGGGACATTTTCCACCAGAACAAGGCGGTTCAACGATTCTCGAAGACCCGATTCCTCCAGCCTTGCCATCGCATTGTCGAAACTCCCGACGCCGGGAAGGATGATTCTCGTGGAGCCCGCCAGCTCGGCGGGTGTCGAGGCTGTGGAAATCGGGATACCAAGCTTCTTATATGCTGCGAGAAATGCACGAATGTTCCCAAGTCCATAGTCCACGATCTTCATCATCGAATGACTCGCCTTTCGACACCCAACGCTTTCATCAGCGTCGCGCCGAACGTGATCAGGCGTTCTTTGTTCTTGTAGTCACGGTATGTCTTGTTCTCGCCGTCGAACAGAGCCTGCAACTCGCTTGGCGTCAGGGAGAGCTTTTTCGCAACAAAATCAAACTCCTCTCTCATCGTATGGTCGTCAAGCTCTGGCGTCGCTATGCGCGCAAGTGCCTCTTCTCGTGTCATTTGCCCGGTTAGCACCAGACTCGATAAATGAGCCTTACGCCGTTCGTAACCAAACTTCTTGGGCAGCCAGTAGCACTCTACGAACCTCGTGAAACGGGATTCGTGGTGTTTCTGCGCATACGCTCGCCATCCATAGAGGCGAGTCAATTCGTCAATCGCAGTCGACTTCAAGTAGGGGATATAATTGAGCGACCGGACGATTCTGACGCCCTTCAGAAAGCGGTAATACAACTTGTAGGTGAAGATGTCTGCCGTGGGAAAGGTCTCCAGCGGGCACCGTCCATACCGCCGGTGGACGTCGCGAACAAATCGCATGTCGGTGGGATAGTAGGCCCCCCATTCGTGGGGTTCGCGCACGCATTCTGTGGAGTAGTTAGCTCCTGTCAATACGTACTTGAACTTTCGCCGAACGGCGAAGTTGTAAAGTGACGAGAAAAGCCCCAGTTCCTGAGGTATGTCAATATTTGCTACCTGCGCCCTGAAGAAGGCCAGCTGCAGATCCTTCATCTCTTCCCAGTCGATAACCTCCGTAAACAGGTCGAGCCCGAGTCCATCGACCAGTTTCTGGATGTTGCTGACGGATACGTCCGAGTTCCAGCCCGTATCTACGTGATAGAGAAGAGGCCTAAGTCCCAGTCTGGTCTTTGCTATGTGCGCAACGTAGGAACTGTCGACGCCACCGCTGAGACCGATGAGGCAGTCGTATTCTTGGCTTTTCTGGCTTTCCTTGATCTTGGTAACTATCTCTGCAAGTCTCTTCTCGCTCGCCTCATCTGGGTGCCAGTGTGGTGCTATGTTCTCGTAGTAGTTTCGACAGTAGTCGCACCATCCCCGATGATCGAAGCTGATTGAGGGATCGGTGGTGTCCATGATGCAGTGCGAACACACCTGGTGAATCGAGTCGTCCATGTGCTAGCTCCAGGTTCTTGGCTTTCTTGCCCGGATTTGACCGGTGCCGCCGCAATTGACAATCGCGCCGCCGTGCACGGGGTTAAAAAGAAGACGTCGCAGCATCTGCTACTGCAAGGTCCGTCCTTGAAAAACTTCTTCGGACAGCATCCGGCAGCACGGGGCCAGTGTCGCGGCGACAGCGGCTATGTTATGTGCGAGGTGATTGCGGAGCACATCACGAACCGGAACCCAGCGTGGGGTCGCAACCTTCGGCTCGACGGCGATCTCGTCCGACCTGCTTGAGCCTGCTCCCGGCAGGCTCCTTCAGCCAAGCGTGGCTCCCAAGGCGGCACTGGAGGCCGCTCCGCAGCAAGGCCTCCCTCTTGGGCGGGATTCGTGTACGCACAGGTCTTATCCTAAAAGAGCCAGACTCTTGAGTCGATTGGCGTGCACAGCACTTCACATTCCGACGCTGGGTTCAAATGTCGAACCCGACGCGTACCCGCGCCGATGGGAGGTTCGAGCCGGGCTGAAGTACTTCCAGCTCCCGGCATAAATTGAAATCACACCAATCAACGAGAAGAAGCCCTCGAGAGTTTGTGCCAGAGCGTTGTTCGCCGGAAACATAAAAACGAGCGTGAACATCTGAGCCAATACTGCAAAGCCTATCGGGTTACCGGTGAAAATGACATTCACCCAACATCGCGCAATGAGGAAGCCAACGAGAACCATAAACAGAACCGTGCCATAGTAGGTAGTGTCCGAGGCGATCCACGGAAATATCGTCGACCACCAAGCATTTGGCCACTCGTTCTCCTGACTATTTCGCATCAAATATGATCTTTCGAACAGATCTGGCCCACCCAAGTAGTCGTGAAGGATCACCTGCAACGCCTTACTCCAGCCCAATCCGTAGGTCCACTCGAATGGCAACTCCATTGACAGGGCCAGACCTTCGTAGCCATGGCTGACATAATTACACGCCATGACAAGGCCAAAGTTCAGTCTCCCGCCTGTAACTGGCACAATGCCGTGTTCCGAAGGGGAGGCGTACTGGCCTCCCATTTCGTTGACTGCGTTCAATTCTCGGCCGGATTCTTCCGCCCGATCCAACTGGAAAAACACGACCGTAGCAACCAAAACACATAGCGACGCGACGACCAGCATCTTAGCCAGCGCTGGGTTCGAGCCCCTCTTCTTTGCTGCCACAATTCTGCTCGTCGGACGACCTGTGATGGGCCGTGCGATAACATAGATCTTGTAGAGGACTACTGGCAAGGAAGCAAAAACCAACACGCCGATCCCGCTTTGCGCACCCAAACCCACGGTGAACTGAATCGCGCAAAATAATGTCACGAAAAACATCACTCTGTAAGCGATGCTCATCCGTCGCCAACAGACGAGTGCGAGCGGAAAATATAGCCCGTTGAAAACCGCCAGCACTGTGCTGATGCGAAAGGCCCACGAAAAGTTCGCTAAAGCCATCACTCCGCCTTCCCGATCCATCTGCGCCAGCTCTTGCGACTTTCGATACGCCTCCCCTGGATTCAGGAACGACGAAACGAACGTCCCCATATCGCCTCTAATAGCGTACAATCGCACCATGTCGCTGATAATGGTAAAACCCATGCTGAAAATAATCACCCACATGAGTTGCGGTGGCATTCTGATTACTCCCACATCGCCCACTTTCGAATGCGTCAGCGCGGTCTTTCCTCTCCTGATCCCCCAGCTATATCCGAACCATAACCCGCTATAGTTGACTACGAGAAATACGAGCAGTTTCGCAGCACTGGGGGCGTGCCATTCCACGGGGCCGAAGAAGAAGATAAAGACAGTAAATGCGAGATACAGCTCTAGTAGGACAACTGGAGCCCATAATGCGTGGGCACGGTTGCGTCGAAATGTCCGGCCCTCGCGCGGGGCCGCCAGCCTGTTTGCTTCGGCGTTCACTTGGCCAACACTAGGACGCATGGCCGGACTGCGCCAGGAAGATAGATGGTTTTCATGGATTAACGTGTTTTTGTCTAATCGATCGAGTTGCTTAATGAAACGCGAAGGCAATTCCGGGAGACTTTTTTCGTGCTCAGTCCTGTCTTCTTAACGTCAGGTAACGTCTCCCGAACGTCAGTAGCCCGCAGCCGGCCGTCCATTTGCCGACTACACCGATTGACCGCCGGCCAATTCGGTCTTCGGTAACGCAATGAACTCGTGCTCAGCAATACTGGCATGACCGAAGTCTACCTCTGATAACGCTCTCTGGTTGAGGCTCATGACTCGATAGCCCACATCCTCGAAGAATTTGTATAGGTCTGAGGGAAGGATGCCGAACGGGCGCAAATTCTGGTGACCCACCTCAAAGAGCACCGTAGGATGCAGACTGGACAGAACTTCGCGTGCTCCACGCAGCACGAAGAGCTCGGCTCCCTCCACATCGATTTTCAGGAGATCCAACCGGTCCAATCCCACTTGCTTCGCGTAAATATCTAGCGTTGTTACTGGAACCTTGATGGTTCTCGATTCGCCGACTCCTGCATAACCAGTGTCCCGAAAGCCGTCATACGCACCATAGCTGGTATCGTGAATTTGGAAGTCCATCGAGCCCGGTGAAGGCTCGAACCCATGCACCGTAGCCCCTTCACTTTTGCCCAGCACCGCTAAACTGAAGAACCCTATATTCGCCCCCGCATCAACAACCACCGATCCAGGTTTCAGCGCAGATTCCAAATACCTCTCCACCTCTGGTTCATAGGCACCGTTGAGACAGTATCTCAATGCCAGGGCATTTCCAGGGTTGTACAACAGATCAAAGCCTGCATAGCGGAGGACATAGGGTGGTGAGCGTAGCCACTCATGCGCGGCTGCGAATCTCAGCCGACGCATCCGCCATGAACAACTGGCGATCACCCTCTTTATCAGATCTGTCATCATGGTGACCCTTTTCGTTTTTTGCCGAGGTGATTTAAGAACTCCTTCTATCCTATTTCCAGCGAGATCCGGCGGCTTCAAATTGCCTTTCAACCCACTCGTTTGTCGGTTTTTCTAATGTTGGCATGCCGTGTTTCCGCCGTTTCTC
>JBEKYG010000440.1:0-5506 GCA_049511215.1 Acidobacteriota bacterium
CGTCGGCGACAATTTGGTTGTAGAGAGGGTCCGTTTGCCTCTACCGTGGGAGCGTTGCACCCGGAGTACATGTGTATTAGAACGCTTGGTTTTCGTCGGAGCGCAAGGCGAGGTAGGATCTTGTCCCTGGATGGCCGCCGCGGGGGCGGGAATTGTCAAGGGTGGTGGACATGACCTGGCTGACTCATTCTACCGAGCGCTCCAGGAGATTCAGTCTCAACTCGCACACCGAGACCCCCGCTCAGGGTGCCCGTTGGCTGCGTCCTTGAGCGGGCGAGGCTTCGCAGGAAGTGATCCGCTCTGGGATGAGATGCCATTGTTGGAGGAGAGCGATGGAGTGCCCTGAGACCAAGCGTGCAACAGAAGTCCCGACTTTGCCCACAATCCCCGAACCGACGGAGGTCGAGATAGAACTCACCAACGCATGCAATGCCCGCTGCCTCGTTTGCCCGAGAAACGCCTTGCCGCCGCTAAATGGACTGATGTCCGAGCGCGTGTTCATGAAAATCTTGGATAACTATGCAACTGCTCGGGAGACATTCCAGATAAATCGAATTCTGGGAAGCACGCGCTACCCCGTGCTAACACTAGCTGGTTTGGGAGAGCCGACTCTCCATCCGGATCTTTCCCGGTTTGCTAGGGCGGCCGTAGAAGCAGGATTCGAGGTCGCTCTTTTCACGAATGGGTTCCGGCTTGCACCTGGGTTGGCCGCAGATTTGGTCACCGCCGGAGTCCAAAGGATATACGTCAGCTTTTGGGGTATTGATCCCGAGGAATACACCGCGGCGATGGGTTTGTCATACGAAACCACGCTGACGAATGTCGAGCACCTCGCGCGTCTTTGTGAGGGCACTGGTACGCGCTTGGTCATTTGCTGGATCCGCACGCCCGTTATCCGGAGTAGCCCCGAGCAGGTGCAAGCGTTTTGGGGTGAGAGAGGCATTGAGGTAGACATGTCCGAGTTCGAGCCCTGGAATCGGGGCGGATTGGTGGAGGATCCGCGGCTGACACCGGCTTTCTCGAACTATCCGTCTATCGATGAAAATAAACCAGTTTGGTGTAGCCAACTGTATTTTACCGATACCCTCACCTGGGAGGGTTTCTACGTCATCTGTTCCCAGGATTACTTCCAGCGTCGGTATGTGATGGGGAACGTCCTCGAATCCGTTTCTGGCAAGATTGGGTGCGCTAAGGCCGCACTCCTAGCGAGCCGACCCCTTCCGGTTCTGTGCCAGCGATGCCGAAAGCCTGACCGGAATTATCGCTTCGGCAGCGAACCTTGGGATCGGATCCTCGGTGAGGACCATCGCCGCAAATACTACTATGTGTAAGTCTCGTGCGCGAATTGGACCATCAGGGATTTTAGAGAGGGCCGCATGACCAAGGAGCCTCTGGAGCAATGGATCTCGGCGCATTTCTCGAAAACACTTGGCGACCTGATGCAGACGATGCACGCAAAGCCGTTGCGCGAGTTCCTTGCTGTTTTCAATTCGGATAACTGCTGCCAACAGCACTGCTCGCATTGCTTCATGGTGGAATCCAAGCTAGACGTGGCGAAGCGCACAAGAGAGCAAGTGCTGGCGCTGTTCGGCACAAATAGCGCCGCTGTCTCAGTACGTGAGACATACTTCTATGTTCAAGACACGCTCAGCAGCCTCACTGAAGTGATATCGATCCTGTCCGACTTTCCGCAAAGCTACCTAGAGATTGATCCCACAGTGTTCCTCTCCCGTCCGTCCCTCGCGCATACGCTCCGCGAACTAGGGGTAGAGCGTGTGGCGTACAGCATTCACGGCGACTATCCGGAACACCGCGCTCTGACGGGACAAAACCAGCAACGGTGGATTAGACTGATCGAGGGCTTCCGTGCCGCCGTGAGGCTCGGTTTAGCAGTCGAGGTTTCCTCGTGTGTGTACGCAGGGAACGAGGACCGCGTCGAGGCTCTGGCAGAGGCCGTGGATTCCATCGGCGGAGTCGACACTTGGATGGTGAACCGGGTGGTGCCCGCAGGGCGCGCACGCGAGTGGCCGCTTGAAAGGTTTGTGCACAGCGAGCATTGTGGGCGCGCCGTGCAGAAATTGGCTCGCTGTTTCCGTGCGATGCGGAATGTCCGGTGCATCGAGTTCGACGTCACCTGGGGGCCGAATTACTATGGCTACCAGGCGAAGGGTCTGCTGGGCTGCCGCGAGGAGTTGGAGCGGGGGGTTTACAACTGCCACACGGCTAGCGACGTCGTGAGGGGCATCCGGAACTTCTGGGCTTCCGGATTCACGGGACATGTGTACCCTTGCGTATATGCGATCGGCGTCGAGGATCTGCGAATCGGCCAGTTCCGGAATGGGGCGATCTATCTCGATCCGGAGCGCGCGAACTGCTATCTTCCCGAGCGGAGATTGGGTAAGCTGATTGGACTTTGCAGTCCCGACGCGTGCGGTTTCGCACCCATTTGTGTCGGTTGCCGTTCGGTGGCACATGCTTTTGCTTCCAGGATGTTTCCTGGCCGTCCGATACCCAGCAACGTGGGAATGGACTTCTGTCTAACGCAGTACATACGGGACTCACACGAGGACGCCGCCACGATGGCGGATCTCTCCTCCATCGTGTTCTTTCCGCCGATCAGAACGGGGGAGACATGAGTGCCGGTTCAGTGCCACCCTCTGCGCTGCGATGCCTTGGTCGCGAACTCCGTACGCCGGCTATTCTCTACGATTTCACTGCAATTCGTTCTGCAGTTGAGCTGGCGAGGCGAGCGTTTTCCAGGATCGAGCCATTCTCCCTCGCGTTTTCAGTTAAAGCGAACCGATGTCCGTCCGTGTTGCGCCTTCTGTCCAATATCGGCGTCGCGGCCGCGATTTCCAGCACGGTGGAGTTGGATTGCGCTGTCCGCGCCGGTTTTCGTGAGGTATTCGCCACTGCGCCTGCGTTTTCCGGAGAGGATCTCCGCCGGCTGCACGAGATGCAGATCGTTCCCGACCTGAACTCGCTTTCGCAGTTGGAGTCTCATGCCCGGCACGGCTGCGGCCCGGCAATCGGGCTCAGGGTATGTCTTCCCGCCCCGGAGCGACTCCTGACTCAGGGCTTTCACGGCCGCGGCAGCCGTTTCGGGGTAAACGCGCGCGATTCTATGCTTCGAGCGTTGCTGGCAAAATACCGGCTCAAGGTAATAAGCCTCCATGCCCATCTTGGCGATTTGGCGAACGCCGAGCAGTTGCCCTGGGTCGTTCGCGAACTGCTAAAGCTGGCCGACCTTTTTGGAGACGTAGACCGCATCAACCTTGGCGGTGGATGGTATCCGTTGTTTCGAGACAAAAAGCTGCTGATGAGCGTAGGTCGGCGGATCAGCGCGGCTGTGAAAGCTTGGAAAGCTGAGAGGGGGCGTTCATTACACATGATCTGCGAACCAGGTGCCTTCCTGGTGCATGAGGCCGGCTATTTGTCGGTGACCGTGCTGGCGGCAGACTATCACGTGCGTCGCTGCATGACGGTGCTAACGGTGGACTCCTCAGCGTGGAATCTCCTGCCGTGGGCCGAGCCGCGCGTCTTCGCCGTGTCCCCGCGCCGCCGACTTCGCGGGCGCTGTTGCGTTGTAGGCAATACCTGCCATGAGAGTGACATCTTGGTTGATGACCAGGAGCTTCAGATCCCTCGATGTGGCGACCGCCTGCTGATGGCTGGCGTCGGATCTTATAGCTCCAGTAATGCCAGGGCTCTACATGGCTACCCGCTGCCTTTCGAGTATGCCTTCGACGAGGGAAGCGCAAACTGGTCAGGAGATTCCCACGGCGGCCTGCTCGGACGAAAGGATGCACCGCCGCCAGTTCACTTCGGGGCGTCTCCGGAGAGCAAAGGGGGGCGGTCTTGAGTCTAGTTCGTTGCAGCCCTTACCGAATTACACTCGTGCGCGCCGACCCGAATTATGGCGAGCGTTTCCATAAAGGCGGCGCCGCCGCGCACTACCTGAAAGCCTACCTGCGAAGGCACTCCCGGGCGAGGCACTGTATCGATGTTACTATTGTCACGTTGAACTCCTGTTGGCCCAATGCAGCTGATCTGAACGCTCAATGGATCCTCAGCCGCCTGCCCGCCCTGATCGGATTTTCATGCTACTGCTGGAACGTCGATACGGTCATCAGACTAGCGCAACTGCTCAAGGACCTCTGTGCGGATGTGGTGATCGTTGCGGGCGGGCCAGAGGTGTCGTTCTGCGCACAAGATTTCCTTCGCTGCAATGATGCTTTCGACATGGTCGTGCGAGGAGAAGGCGAAGCAACTTTTTGCAAATTGGTGGACCGACTGGCCGCCGGGGACCCTAATTTCAGCGAAATTGCCGGACTTACATACCGAAGCGGAAACAGTATAGTAACCAATCCTGACCGCCCGCTCATCGCCGATTTGGACGATATACCGTCTCCTTTCATGGACGGCACGGTCGATCTTGCCGAGTGCGACGGCGAGGTTATGCTGGAAACCGTCCGGGGCTGCCCGTTCCGCTGCACTTACTGCTTGCATACGAAAGGAGTAACAGGAGTAAGGAGTTTTTCCTGGAGGAGGATCGAAAGCGAAATCGTCTTTCTTTGCTGCCATCCTGCCGTAAGGGTCATCTGGTTCGCCGACCCGACGTTCGATGCGGACGAGCAGCGTGCGTCATCTATTCTCGAGCTGGTGAGGAAGGTCAACCCTGCACAAGGTGTTGCCTTTGAGTTGCGCGCCGAGACGCTCTCGGAGGAGATTATCCACCACCTTCAGCAGTTGAACGTGGTTGATGTGGGGATTGGGCTCCAGACAACCAATCCCACCACCTTGCAGCTGCTCCGACGACCCTCGAATCTGGAGTGCTTCCAAGCCAATTTGCGCGCGCTGGCTTCTTCGCTGAGGGGCCGAACTCGCTTGGACGTTGACGTGATATACGGCCTGCCCGGAGATGCTTTCGAAGATTACCAGCGGACAGTCCAGTTCGGCCTCCACCTCGGGGGCCACCTGTACTATCAGCCGTTGCGTGTGTTTCGCGGCGCGGAGATCAGCCGGCAGGCACCGGAATTTGGTCTTCGCTATATGTCATCCGCGCCGCAATCGCCGGCGCCGATGGTTCGTGAGTCGATGGAGGCAGTTGGAAAGGCCTTGGTCATGCCCATTCATCAGACATGCGTATGGCTCGGCGAGCTACTGTGGCGTAAGGGATTGCGGCACTACTTTCGAGTCAGCAACGCCACCCCGGACGATATCCCGGTTCAGTGGCGAGTGCTTGAGCTTATCGCGGCATTAGAAGCGGCGGAGCGGGAAGGCGCACCCCTGTCAGAGACCAGTTCGCGTCTAAGGCGCTTTATCCGAGAGGCTGGCGACTCAGAATTCCCTCGTTCGGGTTACTATCATGCAGCCATCTAGTGCGGAGTATCCTTTCCGCGGGCGCACTGCCATCATCACGGGGTCTTGCGGCGAGGGAATAGGCAGGAGCACCGCATTGCTCATGGCCAAGCTTGGCTGCAACTTGACGTTGAATTACGGCACA
>JBEKYG010000441.1:0-5056 GCA_049511215.1 Acidobacteriota bacterium
TTTTGCGGCAACCCAGCTCCTCCGCGGGGAATTAAAATTGAATGTTAGGGAACGTGTCAAGAGGGAAATTACGCGGTGTTCAATCAACTTCCAAACTTGGTCGCGCACAGTTCGTAACCAACGGCATCGACCGTGTTATCGCGGTTTGGCTCAAAAACGTCTCTCACAAGCTTCAGTCCGGTCATCATGTGGCAGACGGTTCGCGGCGGGATATCTGGGATGCCCAGGAGAGCGCCCCACATCCGGCCGATTTTGACGAAGCAGTCCTCCGGCGGGCCATATTGCCGCATCCTGGCTCCGCTGACGATCTTGCGTGCCTCGTCTAGGATGCTCCAGTCGAAATCCATTCGCTTCTCCAATTCCCCGACCGATGTGGGAAAGGCTGGATCATGCGCCACGCCAAGGTGGAACGCCAGATCCGGCTCATCTGCCCGTGGTCCCATTTCCGCCGGCAAGAGGCCCGCGTCACTGCCGGAACTAGGCTGCGTTTCTGGTACTGCCTGCTGCATCGTCATCCTCCTTATAAAGCTCACGAAATCTGCACCAAATCTTGATAAACGCCATGTCGATCTTCCCGGTGGGGCCGTTGCGCTGCTTGCCGATAATCAGTTGGTGGGGGGCGACATCATCCCTCTCCTGTTCTTGTTCCCGCTGCTCTTTGTCCTGGTGAATGAACAGCACCAGATCGGCATCCTGCTCGATCGAGCCGGACTCTCTCAGGTCGGAAAGCTGCGGACCGGTCTTGCGGTTTTCGATTTCCCGGTTCAACTGCGAAAGGGCGATCACAGGAACTCCAAGCTCCTTCGCCATTTTCTTCAATTCGCGGGAGATGAGGCTGATCTCCTGGTTGCGGTTCTCCAGGCGCTTGCTCCCGGAGGTCAGCAGCTGGAGGTAATCGACGACGACAAGATCGAGCCCGTCCCGCAGCTTGAGTTTCATGGCCTTGGCCCGGAGTTCGGTGATCGACAGGCCGGCCGAGTCGTCGATCATGATCTTCGCCTCAGAAAGCCGACTGGACGCTCGTCCCATCCTTGACCAATCTTCCTTGGTCATGTTTCCGGTGGCCACCCGATGCAGGTCTACCTCCGCTTCCGCGCACAGCATGCGATTGACGAGCTGCTCGAAGGTCATCTCCAGGCTGAAAACGGCGACCCTCTTCCCCGTCAGCCCAGTATGTGACGCGATATTTAAGGCCAAACTTGTCTTTCCCATCCCAGGCCTGGCGGCTATCACATCGTAGTCCCCTGGCTGGAATCCGGTCGTCATCCGGTCGAGCCATGCGAACCCGCTGGAAATGCCGGTGACCTCGTTCTTGTGTTCGGCCCGGTACTCCATCTGCTTGTAGGCCACGTTGACGGAGTCGGCCATCGAACGGAAGTCAGTCTTGTTCAGATCTCCGGCAATGTCATACAGCCGCTTGGTGATGTCGGTGATGATCTCCTGACTGTCCTCTTCGGGCTGGAACGAGCGGCTCAACGCCTCGTCAGAAGCCTGAATCACCTTCCGCAGAGCTGCCTTTTCCTTGACGATTCTCGCGTAGTGTTCGACATTCGTGCCGCGGGGCATCCCATCCGTGAGGGCCATGATGTCCATGACATCACCGGCCTTCAACTGGTCCCGGCGCTCAAGCTCCATCTTCAGGAGCTTATAGTCGACCGACTTGCCCTCCTTGGCGAAGTCGCTCATCACCTGGAATACGTTCCGGTGCAGCTCAAGGTAGAAATCATCGGGGGTCAGGATGCTGAGTGCGGTATGAACGGCTTCGCACTCGAGCATGATGGCGCCTAAGATGGCGCCCTCGGCCTCCTTAGAGTGCGGCAGCAAGCGGGTAACTTCCGCCATGATCCTCCTTCGCCTTTGCTTCCCGGCACCAGAAATCGGGTGTCATCTCCACCTCGATTGCCAGCTTAACGCCGCAGTTCGGACACTCGATTTCGAACGAATCTTCGTGGTGCTGACGCCATGCCTCATGGCAGGCGCATTCGAGGTTGTACCGGCATTTGGGACACTCCTCGTAACTCATCGCGCCTCCGCTCTTTCGACGCAATCGGCAAGGGCCTCTCCCCACTCTTTCAGGAACTCGCCCATCGCTTTGCGGCTGACCTTCTGTTGCTCGTATGCCACCGGTGAAAGTTTGCGAAGGACCCAGCTGTGATAATCACGCGCCCAAATCGGCAGACTCGGACGCGCCACTTGCAGGGCTCGCAGGAAAGCACAGTTGGTTTGATTCGAGTCGCCCTGTTCGGTGATCTGTTCGTCGAGCAAGGCATTCAGCAAAGCCACGGCCTGAGGATGTTCCATCAGACACGCTCCCTTCCATGCATGAGCGCATGCTGTTCGTCGGGCACGCCAGCCAGGGGGCCGAAGTTCAATTTGAAGCTCGACCGGCTTATGAGCGGCTTCATAACGAACGGGCCTCTGTTTCCCGGCACGCAGTCGCAAATCGGAGGATGGTCATCTCCCATCTTTCTCAAACACTCGACGTTTTTCCCGCAAAGCGGGCACTGAAATGCGTAGATCGGCACGTCTAACTTCTCCTTTCATTGAACTTGCCGCAGGCCTCCCACTTCCGGCGCCAGTCGGTGCCCGGCCCGTTTGAGTTGCCGAAAAACCGGCACTTGAAATAGGTCTTGTCGTAATGCTTGCCAACCAAGTATCGGCAGTCGCCGCAGACGCTGCCTTCGCGGACACCATGCAGCTTGTGCATCTGGTCGATGCGTTTCGGCTTGACGCCGTAGGCCTGCAGGATCTCCTGCTTTTCCTTTTCAGTCGCCGGGAAACGCAGGGTCACATTGCGCCGTCCTCCGCTGTCGCCGAAGGTCGTATCTGTGGTGGTCATTATTCCAGGAATCATCAGCCCTCCAGAAACAACTCGGGGCGGCTCGAAGGCCGCCCCATGTCAGACCGCCTAAAATGGAATGTCGTCGTCAGTGATCTCATCCGAGGTGCAGCCCGGTCCCGGATCGGGGTCGCTGTGCTGCTGTGACTTGCCGTTGGACTCCAGGAAGACGATATTGCTCGCCACGATCTCCGTGGTCCGGCGCTCGTTGCCGTCCTTGTCATCCCACTTGCGGGTCTGGAGCTTTCCTTCAACATAGACCAGCCTGCCCTTGGAGAGGTACTGCTTCGCGAGATCCGCGAGCTTCTTCCAGGCGACGATATTGTGCCACTCGGTCTTCTCCTTCTTCTCGCCGTCTTTCTTCCAAGTCTCGGACGTGGCGAGGGAGAAGTTGGCGACCGGATCGCCGCCCTGCGTGTACTTTACCTCGGGATCTTTCCCGAGCCGACCGATCAACTGCACCTTGTTCAAACAACCCATCAAAAACCTCCTTGGTTAAGCCCCCTCGGGACGATTTGCAGGCTACCGCCCGCCCTTGAATTCTCAGAATGTAATACCTCGTATTATCACCATTTGAAAGGCCTGCTGCAAACAAAATCAGCAGGTTAGTTTGCGATCATCTTTACAACCGTACCATGTATGGTACACTAAGGTGCCGATGACCAAGGTTGAGAAACCAGACGGGGCGAAATGAAGGAAAGAAAGACTCGGAGGCGTCACGACTTCAGCAGCTCCACCTTTGATCAATTCCTGGACAAAGAGGGAATTCGGAAAGAGGTTGAGGCCGTCGCAACCAAGCGGGTCCTCGCCTGGCAGCTGGAACAGGCAATGAAGCAACAACTGAAGACCAAACTGGCGATGGCCCGAGAGCTTCACACGAGCCGGTCGCAGCTCAATCGGTTGCTCGACCCGCAAAACACAGCCGTCTCTCTTGAAACCATAACCCGAGCTGCCAAAGTGCTCGGAAAGAGAGTCATGATCCGAATCGAGGATGTGCCTATCACCAGACGCCGGACTTGAGATTTACGAACCCCATTGGCCATAGATCCCCATTGTATGCTCGGTGAGGGGATGGATTTTGGTGGCACGCTTGGTGGCAAAACCGCCCAAATTGAGCACCGCAGAGAGAAAACGCTGATCGCGGAAACCCGCATTATTACTGGGTTTTATATCTTTTCGGGTGTGCTCAGATTGCATGAGTTCACATTCGTAATCAGTAGGTCCCCGGTTCAAGTCCGGGCGCTGGCTCCATTAGAATCAATAATTTAGCCTACATCAGAAAAACCCAAATATTGACGAAATTTTTTTTTGGTTCCAAATTGGTTCCAACGCGCACCACTTCACGGCAAGAAACCTGCCTGAATGCGAACCTGGGAGTCAAGGGGATCGCCGGCATAGCCAATTCGGACTTTTTCATTTTGCCCGATATATTTCCGCCTCATAATCAGCGGGTCGCAGGTTCAAGTCCTGCTGGGCCCACCGATAAATTCAATCACTTACAGCAAAATCAGAAAGTTACGAATTAGCGGAATCACAATTTTGGATCCAAATTGGATCCACATCCGCTGATTTGGAATGTGCGGCAGCGTGAAGGATCACCATTCTCCCTCCTACAGTCGCGATGATCGATCAACTCCCCTATTGAAAGATTCCAAGCCGTGCCAGCATCAGCGCCAGGATGATCGACATCGGCGTACTCCGCAAAATTTCCGCTCAAATCGGCTGTCAGACAGTTAGAAGGGTAGCGGCCTTCCGGTCGCAGGAGGCTGATTATGGGAGAAATCTACCCAAATCCTGTCACCTATCTCCCGGAGGAAATCTCACCCGGCTATTGCGCACTCGTGCCTGCTGAACTGGATCTCATCGTTTGTGAAAGCGTTGGGACGTATGTCCCCCGCAATCCGGAAAAGACGGTTCTTTATGGTGTCGTTGCTGCCCATCTGGAGACCTTCCTGGCCCGGCAACGGGAGCGGGACCGGGTGGTTCCGCGCTTCGTCGAACAGGAACTGCGGGCATTTCTGGATTGCGGCGTTTTGGCCCGAGGTTTTTTGAGGGTTCACTGCGATGCCTGCGGACTGGATCGGGTTGTCCCGTACTCGTGTTATCCGCAGCGGGAAACTATCAAGAATTCACCGCTGCGGATAGGCTATTTAACTCATTCGTTCCAGGGATTCACTCCACATAGTTTCTGCCCAGTGAGCCACGCAATAAGCTTGT
>JBEKYG010000442.1:0-5050 GCA_049511215.1 Acidobacteriota bacterium
TTCTCGGACGGGCTCCTAGAGACTCATCCGGAAAGCCTCTTTTTCGCGATTTCACGGCCCAGAAGTCCTTTGTTTTCAATGTCGTCATTCGCAAGAAACGGCCTTTCCGGATGAGTCTCTAGGACCGTCTTTTCGGGAGTAAGACAATTCCGCTACTCTTGCGTCCACAGCGTGCAGAGCGCAGCAGCCCAGCGAGCAACCCCTTGCCGTTGTTGGGAGCGCCCGGTGGTGGCCCGTTGCGGGATCAACGTTCGCGACGTCCAGGATGTGATCGAGCTGGCCATCGGCGGGCGAGCCGCCAGCACTCTCTACGAAGGAGAGCGAAGGTTCGACATTACCGTCCCTTATGTTCCTGAGGCCCGCACGGATCCCGTTGCCACCGGCATCAGCTCCGACGTTCAGCACCCGTTGGCGACGGTAGTTGTGGGAGGCCCGCTCTCAACACCCTTCTTAACCCTGCTGGCGTTGCCGAGCTTGTACTATTTGGTAGCCAAACGGAGGGGAAACCGTAGTGGGTTGCAAGTGACTCTCGTCGATTGACGGGTCACCTGAACGTCTGCATGGCCGAGCCCGGCAGATAAGTGTATAATGCTCCTTTTTCGTTGGTAGGAGCGAAGATCAGAAGATGCCTTCCCCAAAAATCTGGTTGCGGCGCTGGGGACCGTCACTGCTGATGATGGCGCTGATTTTCATGGCCTCCGGCACGGCGGGTAGTGATTTGCCCAAATTCGGAATTTGGAATTTTATTGTGATGAAGGGGGGGCACCTGGTAGGTTATGCCTTGCTGGGGGTTTCTTATCTGCATGGTATTGCCGGCCACAAGGGCATGAACCGAGGCGCTTTGCTGGCAGCGATCGTGCTGGCAGGACTGTACGCCGTGACGGATGAGTTTCATCAGTCATTTACGCCGGGACGGACGCCGTCGGCAGTCGACGTGGGCATCGATACGATCGGAGCGGCGCTGGGCGCGGTGATCTGGGCATGGGCCCGATCTCTCCGGGTGGTTTAGCATCACGCCCCTTTGTAATGTAAGGTCACACTCGCAGGGTTCGACGATTGCTTCATTGTGGCCAGGATTCCGAGGAGTGTTCCCGCCCAGGCTGGAACGCCCCGATGGATCATGGTTCAGAGGATCGTGAGAATAGGGTGCGGGAGGAACAATGCCGTCCGTCCTCGCACGATAGACCGACAAGACCGGCGGCAGCTGACGTAATTTGGTTGCTCTCCACACCCTCACAGGGATAGAAACAACAACAGACAGGTTCGAGATAGGATATTACATGCCAACAATACTTATGATTTCCCGTCTTCGTGGGCTCCGCGCTATTGCCGGTCTTGCGCTCCTGACGCTTGCCGCTCACTGGGCATGGGGGCAAGCTCGGGTTTCGTCGCCGAATGACCGCGCGCGTTATCTTGCGGCGATGCCTGTGCCGGAGACCTCCCCGCTGGCGAAGATCGAACAGTTCCAGGCCCATGAGGAGCAGGCCGATTTTCTGGCGGCAGAATGGCAGAAGATACAGACGGAGAGGTGGAACGCGATGACGGCGTGGGCGGCGACGGAGGTCAGGCCCAACATCCGCACCAACGCGCCGCTGTTGTATATGTTTGGCGGCCCGGATTTTCTGAATGCTTATATCCTCTATCCCGATGCGTCTCGATATGTCCTATGCGGGCTGGAAACGATAGGCAGAGTCCCCCCCTTCGAGTCCTGGCCGGAGACCAAAGTTAGCGCGGTTCTGCGCGATCTTAGCTCAGCTCTGAAACCGGCGCTTGAACAGGGCTTCTTTGTAACCAAAAACATCGGCGGCAGTTTGCTGAAGAATGAGGTTTATGGCGTGCTGCCCCTGATCTACGTCATGGTGGTGCGCTCAGGCAACGAGATCACCGATGTGCAGTATGTCAAGCTTAGCGAATCGGGCGAGGTGATCGTGCTGCCGGGAGACGATCCGGTCAAAGAAGGTGCTCGTGGAGTCAAGATCAACTTCGTTCACAAAAAAGGTGCGGCACCCCAGGAGATGTACTACTTCCGCACCGATCTGTCAGACGCGGCCATCAAAGGGGACAAGCGCTTCCTTAACTATCTCAGCACCCTGGGCCCGGCAAACTGCTACCTTAAAGCTGCGCAGTACCTGATGCATCAAAAAGAATTCTCGCAGATTCGCGAGTTACTGCTCTCCCAAAGCTCCACCATTCTGCAGGATGATTCGGGAATCCCTTATCGATCTCTCGATCTGAAGAAATGGAAGATATCCCTCTATGGCAATTTTATCGGACCTATCAGCGAAATTTCCTGGGCCGTGCAACCAGAGCTGAAGAAGGCGTACGCAGTGCCCGGAGCAGTTAAGCCGCTTCCATTTAAGTACAGTTACGGCAGCAAGGAGAAAGCAAATCTGCTCTTCGCCACCCAGGCAACGTCAAAAGCACCGTAGGAAAGAAGCCGGAGCCCATTCCAAGGCGCACAATGGCGCGCCCTCGTAACTCAAGAGGGCGATCGGCGGAAGGATGGGGGGATCAAGGCAGAGAACGAAGTCGCGTCCGGCGGCCGGAACGTACTTCGCGCTGTGAAGTAGGCGCCTCCAGCTGGACGGCGCCCTTTTCGGAAATCCGCGGAGGTTCGCTACGGCTCTATTTTCTCCAGAAGATAGAAGGCGCGCAGGTGCCCCTCCTCCTCAGCGACCCAGAAATCTGTAGCGGCAAAACCTTTCTTGAAGTAATTGCGGAAGACCTGCCTCATCTTGCCCTGCCATTCCAGGGCCACACCCAGATTCCGCGCCTTGATGTCGGGGAGATTGTAAGGCACTTCGAACAGCAACTGGCCTGCGATGAGGTTGAGCTTGAGCGGCGATGATTGGGTCATACCCGGAGCAAGTTCCTCCAGGTTATTTATCGCCGTGTATTTTTTCAGTTCCTTGCGCAGATCGCGGCGCGGCGGACCCGACTCCAATCGCTCCTCCACTACCGGGTTTCGCAGATCCCAGCGGGTCAGAAAACGATCGGTCGGCAGCCCGCGTTGAATCGAGCTGGTAGTCTCGCCATAGAAATTCTCAAAGTAGGTTGCCGACCAGGTTCCGAGCTTCCCCAGATTAAAGTAGGCGTTCAACGGCTGCATAGGGTCGA
Organism: Acidobacteriota bacterium; assembly: GCA_049511215.1. GTDB lineage: Bacteria > Acidobacteriota > UBA6911 > UBA6911 > UBA6911 > JAFNAG01. The sequence goes on from JBEKYG010000442.1 coordinate 3,118, forward strand.
AGGTCCAGGTGATCGTACCGAACTTGCGGCGCAGGGTCTCCTTGCGCTGCGCCAGCTTTAGCCGGTAGCCCACGTTAAAGTTGCGGTAGGCAGCGCGCACGGCCAGCATGTGGGAATGTTGCAACACCTCACCGTGCTCAGTCCCGAGGATGCTCCAGCAAAATCCGATCATCTCGCCCAGGTTGTTGTAGGCGCCCAGCGAGATCCCGCCCTCCCGCTCCGCCGCAACCATGAGCGTGACCGGCACCACATCGATGTCCGCGATGTGCCAGACCTCGCGTTGGATTTCCATGCAAGCGTCGTAGTCGGATAAGTTCCGAAACGGCCCGATCGTGATCTTGATTTCGCCTCTTTTCTTGCGTTTGCCTGGAGCCATCTCCGTTCTCCTCCCATCAGGATCGTGCTAAGAGCCTGTCAATGAATAACGTTTACACTTTGGCGCGGGCGCCGGGCGGGCAGATGCAAGGCGCCGCGACGCAGGCGATGCCGCTGTGCATCGTCGAGAAGCGGCAACGCAGCAGATGCCAGCGGGCCTGGGGGCCGCAGCAAAGTGCAAACGTTATTCATTGACAGGCCCTAACGCTCGTAGATCAACGCTTTTTGTCGCTTGGCAAGAAAATCACGCATTCCGGAGCCAGCCTCGCGCAGCACGGCCGAGGGCAGTTCTCCTTTTTTCAGTGCGTTCAGCGCCTGCTCATTGCCGAGCAGGTGGATAGTTTTGTCAATCTGAAATTGACTTGGGTACAGCTTGTTCAGAGCCGAGATCAGGGTCAGACCGATCAGCACCGACTGGAACTTGTCCCGGTCGGTCAGCATCAGGTTGAGGCCGCCGCAACGTTGTCCCCGGTTGGTGCTTGCCGTGGGGGTAAAAAAGACCGGCACGAATTCCACGCCCGGCAGGTGCGCGCTTTTCAGTTCAGCCGCAAGGCGGCGCGGTTCGATCCAGGGCGCCCCGATAACCTCGAACGGCGTATCCGTTCCCCTCCCTACCGATACGTTGGTCGCCTCCAGCAGGCACACGCCTGGATAAAAGATGGCCTCGAGCAGACTGCGCATGTTCGGCGATGGATTCACCCACAGCTGCCCTGTGTCGTCGAAATAGAAGCTTCGACGCCACCCCTCCATTTCGATGACGTGCAGCTCGGCGCCAATCTTCTTCTCCACGTTAAAGTAACGAGCCAATTCGCCCAGAGTCATCCCATGACGCACCGGCAGCGGCATGTACCCCACGAATGAAGTCTTGTCGGCATCCAGCATCGGCCCTTCGACGCTCAGGCCGCCGATCGGGTTTGGCCGATCCAAAACATAGAACGGGATTTTGGCGCGGGCCGCCGCCTCCATGCAGTAGGCCATCGTCGTCGAGTAGGTATAGAACCTGGCGCCGACATCCTGGATGTCATAGACCAGGGCATCTATGCCGCGCAGCATCTCCGCTCGCGGGCGCAAGGTATCGCCGTACAGGCTGTAGATCGGGAGTCCGGTCGCGTCATCGACGGTGGAGACAACCCCTTGGTCCATCACTCCCCGAATGCCATGTTCCGGGCTGAAGAGCGCCACCAGCTTGCAGATCCCGGACTTGTAAAGTAGGTCGATGGTAGAAGTGCCATCAGCGGCCAGACCGGTATGGTTCGTAATCAGTCCGACCTGCTTTCCCGTCAACTGAGCAAAGCCCTGCCGCCGCAGGATATCGATCCCATTGAGCACCCTAGGCGCCTGATCCCCGGAAAGCGCGGCTTTGGATATTGCGCAAGACTCCAGGATCACAAGGCAAGCCAAAAGCTTGAGAAAATATGACTTCATTTTGCATTACTCCTGGCAAGTGCGGATTATACATCACTCACTGAAAAAATATCACCGCAGAGAGCACAACACAGCTTGGCTGTGCGTCGTCCCCTGCGGTGATATTTTGCGGCTGCTGCACCGCCAGTAACTG
>JBEKYG010000443.1:0-5039 GCA_049511215.1 Acidobacteriota bacterium
CAATTTGGTGTTTTCGTCTCCGGAGCTACCATCACTCATGACCGACAAGAATCCTAACCAACAGGCCGACCCCGCGTCATCCGCATCGTCCCGGTTCTTACCCCTGCTGCTTGTGCTGTTCCTCGGCAGCGGATGTGCTGCGCTGATCTATGAAATCGTCTGGTTCCAGTTGTTGCAGCTTGTAATCGGATCGACTGCCGTCTCATTGGGCGTATTGTTGGGGACATTCATGGGCGGGATGTGCCTGGGTAGTTTCGCCTTGCCCCGTATGGTTTCCGCACGGGAGCACCCCCTGCGCGTCTACGCTTTGATGGAGCTGGGAATCGGGCTCATCGCGATCACGGTGTTGTTCGGCGTGCCGTTAGTCGGTGGCCTTTATGCAGCCGGCGTTGGGTATGGACTCCCTGGTATTTTGCTCCGGGGGGTTGTTTGTGCCCTGTGCCTGCTGCCTCCCACGTTGTTGATGGGCGCCGCGCTGCCAGCCATCGCTCGCTGGATCGAAACCACGCGAGAGGGAATCTCATGGCTGGGCTTCTTCTACGGCGGCAACATCGCCGGTGCGGTATTTGGGTGTCTGCTTGCGGGATTCTATCTGCTGAGAATGTATAGCATGGCGACGGCGACTTTCGTGGCCGTGGCAATCAACGTGGCGGTGGCGGCCGTCGCTTTCGCCTTGTCGAAACGGACGCCCCACAAGGCTGCGGTTGGTGAACGAAAACAGCGGCTCGCAGGGCCTGCAGCCGGCATCGGGCCGGTGTACGTCACAATTGCGCTATCAGGGATGAGCGCTCTGGGTGCCGAGGTCGTTTGGACACGGCTATTATCGCTGATGCTGGGAGCAACGGTTTACACCTTCTCCATTATTCTGGCTGTTTTCCTGATAGGGTTGGGCATCGGCAGCAGTGCCGGTTCGTACCTCTCGCGCAGGATCGAAAGACCGCGAATCGCGCTGGGTTGGTGTCAAATGTTGCTGGCGATGGCAATCGCCTGGACCGCGTTCATGCTCACCTGCTCCCTTCCCTATTGGCCGATTAATCCCTCCCTTTCCCTGAGTCCTGAGTTCACCTTCCAAATCGATCTGGCGCGTTGCCTTTGGGCGATCCTGCCGGCAGCGTGCTTGTGGGGAGCAAGTTTTCCGCTGGCGCTGGTCGCAGCCGCATCGCGTGGACAGGACCCGGGACGGCTGGTCGGGGGAGTCTATGCGGCCAATACGGTGGGAGCGATCCTGGGCGCCCTCGGCTTCAACATGCTGATCATCCCCGGGATGGGAACCCAGCAAGCCCAACGACTCCTGATTGCATTGTCCGCTACGGCAGCGCTTGTGGTGCTTGCCTGGCCCTCTGAGCAGGAAGGCGCAGCGGAAAGCAGATCCTTGGTTCCGGCACCTAAGACGGCGGGTACCGTGTCGATTGCCGCCTTCACGGCCATCGCTGCCTTTCTGATATGGACCGTTGCACCGCTGCCTCCCGGGGTAGTCGGGTACGGACGGTTCTTTCCGACCTATTCAATCCTGCCGAACTTCCTCTACGTCGGCGAAGGAATGAATGCCTCGATCGCGGTCTCAGAGTTGACGAACGGAGTGCGCAATTTCCACATCAGCGGCAAGGTGGAAGCTTCGACGGAAGCACAGGACATGCGCTTGCAGCTGATGCTGGGAAACTTGCCGGCGCTGCTCCATGGGCAGCCACGTTCTGTCCTGGTAGTCGGGTTTGGCGCCGGCATCACCGCAGGCTCTTTCGTGCCTTATCCCGACATCCGGAGAATTGTCATCTGCGAAATCGAACCACTGATCCCTCAAGTCGTGTCACGCTTTTTCGCAACGCAGAATCATCAGGTGCTGAAGGATCCGCGCGTAGAAGTGGTTTATGACGATGCCCGGCACTACATCCTTACGACGCGCGAAAAATTCGACATTATCACATCCGATCCGGTTCATCCCTGGGTCAAGGGCGCGGCCACGCTCTATACCAAGGAGTACTTCGATCTCGTCCGGCAGCATTTGAATCCCGGCGGACTGGTCACCCAATGGGTGCCTCTCTACGAGAGCGATTCGGCCGTAGTCAAGAGCGAGATCGCCACGTTCTCTGCCGTCTTTCCCTACGCATCGATTTGGGGCAATACCAACAACGGCCAGGGCTACGACACCGTTTTGCTGGGCGCTGCCGATGCGTTCAAAATCGATCTGAATCAGATCCAGGCGCGCTTAGGTCGCCCGGACTATGCTTATGTGCCCGTGGCCATGAATGAAGCGGGTTTCAGATCGCTGACTGATTTGCTGGGAACCTTCGCTGGACAAGTGTCTGATCTGAATTCCTGGCTAAAGGACGCCGAGATTAACCGGGATCGGGACCTGCGGCTTCAGTATCTTGCAGGTCTGGGACTCAACCTGTATCACGGCGATCTTATCTACGGCGATATATTAAAATTCCGCAGGTTTCCTGAAGAGGTGTTCGTCGGCTCGGATGACTTGAAACAGGCGCTCAAGGAGGCGATGGGGCTGCGACGATAAAATCGCCAAACTCACCGAGACTGCTGCTAAAGATGATTCCAATTCCAATGGACCTTTAAAAACACTGACAGGCTCGGTTTTCTCAACCTCATTCAAATTCCATAGACTCTTCTGGAGCAAGTTTCACTCGACTCCAGCGCCAACTTGATTTTTGGTTGTAGCGGGTCGAGAATGGGTGTTGTTTTGTTGTCCGATTGCACATCCAAGGGCTGGAACACCCTGAGTCGGCCCGTCACATTGCAGACGTTTCACTCGTAACGGCCATTACTCTTTGGTACATTTCGTCCAATTATGGGCCCGCTGACCCAAAAACCCTGGTGACGAGAGATGCCCATGCGATTTCCCTCTAGCTTCTTTTTCTTGCCGTTTGCCCTCCTGGTGAGCACGATTTCTGTGCCGTGCCAGCAGCCCGATAATGCCGACCTGCTCACACTGGACCAGGCTGTGTCGCTCGCGCTGCAACATAACCGGTTGATTCAGAGTTCGGCGCTCGAGGTGCGTAAGTTCGATGACAAGAGGGCTGCAACCCATACCCTGCGCTTGCCCGCCTTCAACTGGTATACGTTAGGCTCGCAGCGCCTCACAGCTCTGGACTTCAGTTTTCCCAAGGGTGCCTTTGGCATTTTCCCTGGAATAGGACCGGTCCCGGCGACGGACACCTCGATTCATACCTCCATACGCCCTGCGGCCCTGCTCATTGCCCGCGTCGATCAGCCGCTGTCCCAGCAGTATCGAATCGGTCTTGGTTTGCATGCTCTCGACCTGGGCCGGCAGATCGCTTCGCAACAGGAGCGCGCCCAGAAACAAGCGGTCATCGATCAGGTGAAGCGCGCGTATTACGCCATTCTTCAAATGCAGAGTGCACTGGAGAGTGTGGAAGAGAGCATCAAGCTCTATAAGGAACTAGACCGGGTGACCGAACAGTATGTGCTCCAGCAGGCAGCGCTCAAGGCGCAGAGCCTGGAAATCAAGACACGGCTGGCCAGGGCCGAATATGACGCCTTGACGATCCGCGATCCGATTCAAACACAAAAGGAGCAGCTTAACGGCATTCTGGGGCGCGATCTAAAAACAGAATTCCGGGTAAGTCCCGTGCCCGAGGCGGATGACAGCAAGGTTGACCTTGCTGCGGCCCAGAAGTCGGCAGTGGAGCAACGGCCCGAGCTGAAACAGGCGCGGCTGAAGGTGCAACAGGCCAAATACGACCGTCGCATCAAGAAAGCTGAGTACATTCCGAACGTGAGTCTCAGCTTCAGTTACCTGTCCCCTGTGAACTATGGCTCCCTGATACCGGCCAACATTGCGGGTGTAGGACTGTTGCTAGACTGGGAACCGTTCGACTGGGGGCGGAAGAAGTCCGAATTAGCAGAGAAGAGCCGGACCATCGAGCAGGCGGAGCTGGCTTTGCAGGAGTCGGAGAGTCAAATCACCATCGAAGTGGCAAGCAAGTACCGCAAACTCCAGGAGACACGCCAGCTGATTGTTGTCTGCAGATTGGCCCGGGAAACGGCGCGCGAAAACCTCCGGGTGGTTGGCAACCGTTACAAGGAGGAGGCTTCCCTTCTTAAAGACGTGCTTCAAGCGCAGGCGTCCTTGGCTGAAGCCAACAGCCAGTACCAACAGGCTCTTCAGAGCTACTGGACAGCACGAGCCGATTTCGAAAAAGCTCTCGGTGGAGACCATTGATCGTTCTGGATGGTTTAAGGAAGGTTCCTAAAGCCTGGCAAAGAGGCAATCATCATGGAAAGCGAGAAGCCGATGCAAAAATTACCTGGGCGCGCCTCCCTTCTGGCCGTTCTTTTGCCCACCTTTTTAGCGGTGAGCTGTCAAGAGAACAAAACCCATCAGAAACCTCTGACCCCGGTGCGAGTCGAGCAGGTGCAAATCTACAGAGGCGGCGGCGGAGTCCGCTACTCAGCGAACATCGTTCCGGATTCCCAAGTAGATCTCGCCTTTAAATCCGGAGGCTACATCCAGAGTATCCTGCAAGTGAAGGACGCCGACGGCCGCATGCGAGACGTACAGGGAGGCGACTCGGTGTCCAAGGGAACCGTGGTGGCCCGGGTTCGCGAGGATGATTACGCCGTAAGGGTGACCCAGGCCGGAATGCAGCTGGCGCAAGCGAGAGCTTCCCTGGATGCGGCCCGCTCCCAGCTTGATGAAGCGAGGGTCGCACACACTCAGGCCGAACTGGATTTCACCCGTGCCAAAAATCTCTTCGCGACTCAAAGCCTCACAAAACCGGATTATGATGCGGCCAAGGCCCGTCTGGATGCCACCCAGGCTCGCGTCGCCGCCGCCGGCAGCCAGATTGAGGCCCTTCAAGCGCAGGTCGGGGCTGCCCAGGAGGGAGTGAAGGCCGCTGAAATTCCGCTAGCGGACACGGCCTTGCGGGCCCCGATGGATGCGGTCGTGTTCAAACGGACCGTCGACGTGGGTTCCCTGGTCGGTCCCGGGACAACGGGCTTCGTGCTTGCCGATACCAGCACGATCAAGGTTGTTTTCGGAGTCCCTGACACGATGATGGAGC
>JBEKYG010000444.1:0-5016 GCA_049511215.1 Acidobacteriota bacterium
TTATGTCAGGCCCTCCGCAAGCCCTGCTCACCACCTTCACCGTGTTTCCCGAAGAAAAGACTGCACTTAATGGGCACGTGGCAGTCTCGCCCGATGGCCGTCGCGTTGTATTCGGGGCGCTCGACTCGGCGGGGGATAGCCAGTTATGGCTGCGCGCCCTGGACTCCGTCGAGATACATCGCCTGCCGGGAACCGAAGGTGGAGGACACCCCGTCTGGTCGCCGGACGGTCGATGGGTCGGTTTCTTTGATCATAACAAGACCAAGTTGGAAAAGATCGATATCGCGAGTGGTCAGGTCTTTCTCGTAGCGGACCTCGGGACATTTATAAATGGCTTGGACTGGACGCCGGATGGAACCATCCTCTTTGGGGGCGGTCCGATTCGCCGGGTGAATGCCGCTGGAGGCGTACCTGAGCCGCTGACCGTTCTCGATCGTTCCCATGGGGAGGTTGAGCACGACCAGCCGCGGCTTTTGCCCGGCGGGAAGCGTTTTCTGTTCGCCGTTAAGTCCAGCCAACCCGGGACACGAGGCATCTGGGTGGCTTCTCTTGCCAACCCGGCCGATCGCAAGCGGCTTCTGGCTGACAACTCCAGCGCCGCTTATGCCGGCGGATACCTCCTGTTTGTTCACAACGGCGCTCTCATGGCGCAGCCCTTTGATCCGGAGCGCGCCAAACTCAGCGGGACGCCGGAGGCCGTGGCGCAGAAGATCGGCCAGCGCCCAGATATGGCGGGTGCGTCTTTTGACGTCTCTTCGAGCGGCGTGCTGGCCTGGTCGCCCGTGTACTCGGCGATATCAAAGGCAACCTTGACGTGGTTCGACCGTTCCGGCGCCAGGCTCAGGGATGTTGGCCCCGCGAAAAACTACGTGAGCGTGTCACTCTCTCACGACGGGAAGTGGATCGCAGCATCCACCCTGGATTTGAACACAAAGAACCCGCTTTCAATTATCGATCTGGCCCGCGGAAAACAATCGGACATCAGCCGGCAGGACGCCTATTACGCTTATCCGGTATGGTCGCCGGACGCATCCCGGTTTGCATTCGGCGTCCTGCGCGGGAGCGCTATCGAACTTTTCATCCAGAGTTTAAATGGTGCGGGCGATCCGCAATCGATTTTGGAAAATGGCAAGAACAAGGTTCCGCTAGACTGGTCTGGGGATGGCCGCTTCCTTCTCTATGAGGAGTTATCCGAGACCGGCAGGTGGTCTCTCTGGACTGAGGCGATGACTGGCGACCGAAAGGCGGGGCGCCTTCTTCCGGATGACTTCGACTCCCGCTTCGGCCAGTTCTCTCCGGATAGCCGCTGGATTGCGTACGCTGCAGCGGAATTGCCGGTACGGCAAGTATGGGTGCAGTCGTTCCCGCTGGGCCGGGACAAATGGCAGATTTCCACCGACGGCGGCGACCAGCCGCGCTGGCGCGGCGATGGCAAGGAGCTGTTCTATATCGACCCGCTTGGTAAGATGATGTCGGTGGAAATCAAGCCCGGCGCAGCGTTCGACCCCCAACCGCCGAAACTGCTCTTCCCATTCCCCGGATCCAATCCGCCGTACAGCTCCTTCCGCTACGACGTCACCGCCGATGGCCTCAAGTTCATCATCCTGACCCCATTCGAAGAGACTTCTAACGATCCACTTCACATTGTCCTGAACTGGACCGCGGCCCTCAAGAAATGACGATCATCCGCGGCGATAAACTCGGTGGGGTAGATGGGAATCGGAATGAGAGGTCAGCATCGCCTCACTCGGATGTAAGACGCGCTTCCCGCATAAGTGAAAGTCCCGAAACTCCCGCGAAGTCGCGGTATGGGAGATGTTCCCAAAGTTACCCCTGCTATCGCACCGATCTCCGCGAATCCCGTTTCCGGACCGTGTACCAGTTCGCGAGCGCCCGAATGGCGACGGGTGCCGCGGATTCAGCTAGGCAGTATGGAACCCTGTCAACTATAATCGCAGCCAACTCGGGTCGTTCTGACTGCAATGCGCTAAGTGCCAGTGGTGGGGTTCTCCGTGATCGGTAAGAGCATCTCGCACTACCGAATTGTTGAGAAGCTGGGCGGCGGCGGCATGGGTGTCGTCTACAAGGCAGAAGACCTCCGCCTTGATCGTTTTGTGGCTCTGAAGTTCCTGCCGGAAGAGTTGGCCCGAGACAACCAGGCTTTGGAGCGCTTTCGACGTGAAGCGAAGGCGGCTTCTGCATTGAATCATCCCCACATTTGCACCATCCACGACGTCGACGAGTCCGAGGGCCGGACCTTCATCGCCATGGAACTGCTCGAAGGCCAAACGCTCAGGCAGCGCATGGCTGTACGGGCGACCGGCCGGTCGCCCCTACCAATCGACGAACTGCTGGAAGCGGCAATTCAGGTCGCCGATGCTCTGGATGCGGCCCACGCGAAGGGCATCATCCATCGGGACATCAAACCGGCCAACATCTTCGTAACCGAACGCGGGCAGGTGAAGATCCTCGACTTCGGATTAGCCAAGCTTCCTGCCATACGCGGGCAGGCGCTGGAGTCCACGACCTCTGCCGAGGATTTTCTCACGAGCCCAGGGACTGCCGTCGGCACCATCGCCTACATGTCCCCCGAGCAGGCACGAGGCGAGGAATTAGACGCACGCACCGACTTGTTCTCCTTTGGCGTTGTACTCTATGAAATGGCTACAGGCCAGCAGGCATTCGCCGGCAGCACTTCGGCGGTCATCTTCAACGCGCTCCTCACCAGGACGCCGACGTCGGCGGTGCGTTTGAATCCCGAGATTCCCGAAGAGCTGGAGCGCGTGATCAACAAGGCGCTCGAAAAGGACCGCAAGCTGCGTTGCCAGAGCGCATCCGAATTACGCGCCGACCTGCAACGCCTGAAGCGCGATCGCGATTCGGGGAGCAAGGCGGCGCCTGCCGCATCGGAGCCAGCTCACATCCCATCGCTGGCGGTTCTGCCATTTGCCAATCTGAGCGCGGACAAGGAAAACGAGTACTTCAGCGACGGGTTGGCCGAGGACATCATCGACGCCCTCACGCAGGTGCCGGGGCTGCGCGTGATGGCGCGGACGTCGGCCTTCGCCTTCCGCGGCAAGGAAGTGGACGTCCGCAAAATCGGGGCCGAGCTCAACGTCGAGACCATCGTGGAAGGCAGTGTGCGCAGGGCAGGCAACCGCATCCGGGTGACGGCGCAGCTGGTCAAAGCGAGCGACGGGTACCACCTGTGGAGCCAGCGCTTCGACCGGGAGATGACAGACGTCTTCGCCATTCAGGACGAGATCTCGCAGGCCATTGTGGAGAAGTTGCGGGTGCGGCTGACGGGGGACCGTCCGCTGGTGAAACCACACACGGACAACGTGGAAGCCTACCACTTGTTCCTGAGGGGACGCCATTGCATATGGAGGGGGACGCCGGAGTCACTCACGAAGGGCAAGGATTATCTGGAGCAGGCCATCGCGCTCGACGCGAACTACGCGCTGGCCTACGCCGGGATGGCGGAGTACTACTTTTGGAGCACCTTTTGGGGCTTCATGGACCCGAAAGAGGCTCTTCCCAAATCCAAATCGGCGGCGATGGAGGCCCTCAGGCGTGATGACACCCTGGCCGAGGCGCACGGCATGTTGGGAGTGGTCCTGGGAAGCGGCGACTTCGATTGGGTGGGGGCGGAGCGGGAGTTCCGGCGCGCCCTGGCACTCAACCCGGCGTCTCCGAGCGTCCGCTACTACTATGGATTCTACTGTCTCCGGCCGATCGGACGGCTGGACGAAGCCTTGTCTCAGCTCCAGCGGGCGCTGGAACTGGATCCCCTATCCGCGATGTACAACGCTCTCGTGGGGTATCTGTTCTATGTGAGGGGCCAGTGTGATCTGGGGATCGCCCAGCAACTCCGCGCGATGGACCTGGACCCTGGCTGGTACATGCCCCATTACTTGCTTGCCATTGCGTACGTCCACATGGGGCGGCACGACGAGGCGATTGCCGCGGCCCAAAAGGCATGTGAGCTGTCCGGGCGCAATGCGCCGGCGCTCGGGATCCTCGGGCTGGCGTATGGGCGGGCAGGCCGGCGCAGCGACGCGCAAGCGCTACTGGAGGGGTTGACGACGCAACGCCGCACAACGTATGTGCAGCCTTACACCATGGCAGCGATCTATCGGGCCCTGGGAGAGGTGGATCAAGCCCTCGAATGGCTGGAGAAATGCGTCGACGAGCGTGACATGGTCGCGGTGACCGGCCTGAAAACCGAGCCCGGGTACAACCCCTTGCGCGGGCACCCGCGCTACCAGGCCCTGCTGCGGAAGATGAACCTGGAGCCCTGACCGGCATGAATGGCGCCGGATTTGGAATTCAGCGGGTCTTCATGCCCTTGGGTCCGCACCGCGGCGGGTCCTGATCGGGCCGGCGGAAACCGCCATGCCGTTTCCTTTGACATTATGGCTCGCTCCAATTGTCGCCGTTGCCTCACTATTAGAAAGTGCAGGAGCGCAAATGTAAGGGACCAGACTTTCCCCGACAACTCGACCAGATCACGATGCAACCTCACCCCAAATCCTTGGTGCCGCGGCTAAACGGTTGCCAATGGCTGCAATTCCACACTTCCTATGTCCCACAATTGCTATTGATCACATGCGGAACCAAGTCTAGACTTAACCAAGATTCAAGCAAGGATTTCAGGGTGCAGGACCGGGTTGACGATTCCTCTATCCCGCTGAGGTTCAGGCCCAGCAGCCATCGATTGCCCTCTCGACCCTGTGTTTCACCATTTTGCCACATGGCAGCGAGGAGTCATTGCTTATGATCGGCAAGACGCTCGGCCATTATCGAATTATCGAGAAACTCGGCTCAGGCGGCATGGGTGTCGTTTACAAGGCGCAGGACACTTCCCTGGGCCGCTTTGTCGCTTTGAAGTTTCTCCCCGAAGCGCTATCCAAAGACCGTCAGGCCGTGGAACGGTTTCAGCGCGAAGCCAAGGCTGCTTCCGCGCTCAATCATCCGAACATCTGCACAATCTACGAGATCAACCAGCACGAGGGG
>JBEKYG010000445.1:0-4991 GCA_049511215.1 Acidobacteriota bacterium
CGCTCTCAGGACTTCTCCTGGCAGCTCACTCGTGCAGTCCAACTATGCCTCGGTGCTGCTAAACGAAAAAAACGACCTTCCCGGCGCAGTTCAACACGCGCAGAAGGCCGTTCAAATCATGCCTCAGGATCCGGCCGCATTTTTCACTTTGGGTGTAGCGTATCATCGGCTTGGAGAGCTTGCGAAGGCGACGGAGGCTCTCGAATCGGTCGTGCATCTGGCACCGCGGACCGACGGCGGTGCCGCCGCTCTGCGCGAGGAAGCCGAAGTCGGGGAAGCCATGGGAGACTACGCGGAAGCTCAAACCTGCTACGAGAAGTTGTGTGGGTGGCGGCCATCGAGCCTGGCCGCCTGGCTGGGCTTGGGACGCCTTTACTTGCGGCTGGGAAAGCGTGACCAGGCGAGGGAAGCCCTCGAACGATGCCGGCGACTTGACCCGGATAATCCCGCGGTAAGGCAGGCGTGGATCGACTACGAAAAGCTGCGTCAGATTCCGTAGTCCTTATGCTGAAAACAGTGGCATCCATGTGCCACGCCCAGCAACCGCTCGCATGCTTCAAGCCTGCAGCTCTCAAGCCCGGCCATCCTCGGCAAGACCCAACCAGCCTTTATCGCAGCATGTGCGGGCGTTGCTGTCCCTCTTACTCCTTGACAAGACGTCTGTAGGCACATACCGTGTTTTCGGAACACCCCGACATACGGAGACTCGATATGTCGCCCTTGGCTACGTAGGCAGGGACTGAACTCTGTTCATAGGGGAGGTGGCAACCGGTTTTCCAGGCCTGCCGACACTGCGGATGGAGAAGGGGATTATCCTAGCGAAGGGTCCCCATAATCATGGCTAAAGAGGAGTAAGACCAACACGAAACTGAAATGAGTCGAAAAAACAAGATTGTGATCAGTCTGGCCATCCTAGTCCTGCTGGCGACGCCTATTGGCTACTTTCTCCTGAGCAAAGGCTCCGCCACTCCTCAGCTTATGCTGTCCACGGCCACTCGGAAGGAACTGAAGGTGATGGTCAGCACCAACGGAATCATTGAACCTATTGACCGTGCCGACATCTCCGCTCCCTTCGACGGGTTTGTTACGAATTTGTCAATCCGAGAAGGTTCCGAGGTTGCCCAAGGGCAGCTCTTGGTGCGCTTGGAATCGCAACAACTGATGACGGCGCTTGCGGAAGCGCGCGCTGCTTTGCTGCAAGCCAAGAACGAGGCGCGACTTGTGGCCTCCGGACCACCCCGGGAAGAGGTTGCCGGGATAGAATCATCGATCGCAGAAACTGCGCTGCAACTGAAACAGCAACGCGAAGACCTGCTACGCGAAGAGGACCTCCTCAAAAAAGAGGCAACCACGAGAGAGGCAGTCGAGAACCTGCGAAAACAGGTCGATCTGCTTCAGGTTCGCATCGATGGGCTCAAGCAAAAGAAGGAGGGTCTGCTACACCGGCACGCTGATGACGAGAAGCAGTTGTTGCAAAACCGAGTCACTGAACTTACCAAGCAGGTTGAGTTGCTCGAGCAGGAGGTTCAGATGGGATCTATTTTTGCCCATCAGAGCGGTGTCATCTACTCGCTGACCGTCAACCAGGGATCCTATGTCAGCAAAGGCCAACTGTTGGCTCAGATGTACCAACCGGGCAAGGTTCGGCTCCGGGCTTATGTTGACGAGCCGGACTTGGGGCGGGTCGAGAAGGGTCAGCGCATACTGGTCGATTGGGACGGACTTCCCGATCAGCACTGGAATGGTGTGATTGAGCAGCCTGCAAAGCAGGTCGTTGCGCTGGGCAGTCGGTTTGTTGGATACGTTCTTTGTTCCTTGGCCGGCCGGCCGACTGAGCTGATTCCGAACGTCAATGTGAAAGTTCAGATCGTTACGGCAAGCAAAGCGGCCGCTTTGGTAATTCCGAGAACCGCGGTTTTCAACAACAACGGAAAACCGGCCGTTATGTTGTGGGATGGAGTACACACTGTTGTAAAACCGGTGGTGCTCGGACTGGTCACTCCAGAAGAGATCGAAATCTTACAGGGCATTGAAGAAGGTAGCAGCGTCGTTGTCAATCCAGGGGAAGCCAGGAATCAGTGAGCCCTGACGCGGCGGATAGTGAAAACCCTTAGGGGCTCGCCGCCGCACAGGATGAAAGCCTATACGTTCAGCATGCCAATTTTTGAGATCCTCCGCACCGCCACGGAGGCCTTGAATCGCAATTGGGGACGCGCAGTCTTGACTGGGCTAGGCATGGTTGTGGGCACAGCCTGTCTGGTGTTGGTGGTAGTCGCCGGTGTCAGCGGCAGAAATTATACGCTGGAACAGATCCGCGGCATCGGCTCCAACCTGATCTCGGTCTATCAGGAGGCGGGGGACGCCATGTTGGCCACCTATGCTCTCGCAGACAGGCTGAACAACGGTGATTTGAGTGCCATCCGTAACGAGGTTCCCGGAGTTCGCAGTGCCGCCCCGCTGGTATTGAGCTACCCTACCTTGACTCTCGAGGGAACTGCTCATGTCGTCACCTTGATTGGCACGACCGTCGAATATGAACAAGTACGCAATATCGAAGTCGTGCGGGGGAGATTTCTTGATGCGAATGACGAGCGGTTTCGGAGCAAGGTTTGCCTGGTAACCGAACTCCTCGCCAAGAATTTGCAGCGCGACCCATTCTATAAGGGTGCCGTGAGTTTTTACGGCATACGGTTCACAGTGATTGGGGTCTTCCGGGAACGCGTCAGCACCTTTGGCCAAGCCGAGGTCACGGATTACGCCGCGATTCTGCCCCTCTCCGTGATGCGCTACTTCAAACCCGCGGGTACCTTAGACCAAATCTATGTGTCGGCGGAGAGCATGGAGTCGGTGCCCCAGGTGACCAATGAGATCCGGCAACTCCTGCCGAGGCGTCATAGCAAGCGGGCACTCTATAAGGTAGATAATCTCACGGAAATCCTGAGAGCAGCGAACAGGATCAGCCTGGGTCTAACCTTGGTGCTTCTGGTGATCGCCGGCATTTCGCTCCTGGCCAGCGGAATTGGGATCATGAACGTCATGCTCATTACCGTCACCGAGCGAACGCGGGAGATCGGCATCAGGAAGGCTCTCGGGGCTTTGCGCCGCGTGTTGCTCGTTGAATTTCTGACTGAAGCGATGCTTCTCACTTGCGGAGGCGGCTTCGTTGGCATCCTGGTGGGCGTATCCGTGCCCTACGCAGTCGAATATTTTGCACCCGAGGTTCGAATCCAGATCCCGCCGCTGGCTCTTGTGCTGGGATTTGGCATGACGCTGGTGGTAGGGCTCACCTTTGGAATGCTCCCTGCCGTACGTGCTTCACGCATGAACCCGGTCGACTCGCTACGATACGAATAGCGTCGTCTCGCTACTTCTGTCCATTTTGTCATGGCTGCTCTTAAGAAGGCAACTTTGGGAGTACGGCTGGCGGGCGCGCGGCCATGGTTGTGCCGCGTGGTGCCGGCAGTAGCGGTTTTCTGCTTTGTGGCGTGGTGTTATGTTTCTCTGCGATCGAACTATTCCTGGGACGACGCTGAGCCTGAAATTCTGAACACGGCTTGGCGCCTGGCTTCCGGACAGAGCATTTATCGTGGCATTGATACCCCTCCCTTTTCGTTCGCCGCGTATACGCCCCTCTACTATGCTCTGGTGGCGTTTCAAATGATGTTCACGGGGCTGAGCTTCCTGCCGGCCAAATTGATATCCTTTCTGGCGGCCCTGTCGGTCGGCTGGGCCATGGTGCGCCTGAATCGCGAGTGGCACGGGCAGACTCGGGATGGACTATGGGCGGCATTTTTCCTTTTTCTGATCCCCGCGTTTCTTTACAACGCAGCCCGGAGCCATCCCCAGATGTTGGCGGTGGCCCTTTCCGTTTGGTCCCTGGTTTTCTTTTTGCGCAACCGCTGGTTGGAGACGGTTATCATCAGCCCGCTGTTTGCGGTCCTGGCTTTTTACACGAAGCAAACGCAGGTGGCCCTTCCCATGGCAATGGTCATCTACCTGGCCTTGCGGAATCGGCGCTGGCTTGGTTGCTACATCGCCACGTGTGCCGTGGCTGGGCTGATCCCGCTTATCTGGCTGCAGAGAGTAACCGAAGGACATTTCCTCTTGGACACGTTCCGGTTGGCGAACCTGGCATTTATGACGTGGCAGATACCGGGAATTTTCATCCATTTTGCCGGTCCCATTTTTCTGTTCATCGGGCTGGCGGTGTACATAGCGTGGGGTCATTTCCGTAAAGGGAGTTGGGAGCCGATTGACCTCTATTTGGCTTGTGTTCTGCTAACGACATTGGTCTCTCTCGGCCGGATAGGTGCACACGGCCAGTATGTTCTCGAGTTGCTTGTGGTTGTCCTGCTGTTTCTGCTGCGGACCACGGGGCTGCCTTCGATGCGCGGCAGGGACGTGCTCATTTCATGCCAAGTCCTTTTCCTCCTGATCTACGCTCCGCTGTTTATCTTTCTCGAGGAAGGTTTGGGGGACATGGCCCGCAACCGGGCGGCGGAACAGATATACCCCCTCCTGAGGACAGGGTCGGGACCGATTCTGTCCCAACAAGCCAGCTTTGCTCTATTCGCCCGCGGGGAGGTCTATGTGCAGCTCATGCACTTTACTGCTTTATCGCGAGCAGGGCTCTGGAACCAGCAGCTTCTACTCAGTGAGATAGACAAACACACTTTTTCCTGGGTAATCACCGAATTTCCGATCGAAGAATCCGTGCTGTCTGACGATGATCATGAGAGGTTTACTCCCGAAGTGGTGGAAGCCCTGCGAAGAAATTACCGTCGTCAGGAGGAAGTCTACCCATATTACCTCTACAGTCCGCGGCCGCCAGGCACTTATTAATCAGTTCATAAATATGTTGACATTTGGCTGCTGCTTCGAAAATAGCCTCGGTTAAGCTGCCGTCTGTTCGATCAGTTGCACCTTGAAGCCAAGGGTTTCCAGCCGTTTGACGTGGTAGCGGCGGATTCTCTCCCGGCCAATCCGGTCGA
>JBEKYG010000446.1:0-4988 GCA_049511215.1 Acidobacteriota bacterium
TGGCGCGAGCGCCGGGCGGGCAGATGCAAGGCGCCGCGACGCAGGCGATGCCGGTGTGCATCGTCGAGGAGCGGCAACGCCGCAGATGCCCGCCCGCCGCCGCGCCCCTTCGGGCTGCGGCCCCCAGGCCCTCTGGCGTCGTTGCTCGCTCCTTACATACCACAGCGGGTATGCTCGTCGCTCGCGCCTAGCCAGCGGGCCTGGGGGCCTGCAGCAAAGTGCACCACTTATTTCGTAACAGACCCTAAGTCAAAGGAGCGTGAATGAAGTTCTTGGCCAAAAAACCGCCCGACGCACTCGTTCGGGTGCTTTTGATATTTGTCGTGTTTGTTGGCGGAGCGCTCATTGCGAGGTCTTTTATACCAGCCGCGCTTAAAGAGAAGAGCCTCTTTATCAAAGCCACGGTCGACAGGGAGATGTCGAAGCCGATCCACTACGCGGGTTCCGAGGTCTGTGCCGCATGCCACGATGAGTACAATCTCAAGAAAACAGGCTATCACGTCAACCTCTCCTGCGAGACCTGCCATGGCATATCCAAGACACATGCCGACAACCCGACCGAAGTGAAGCCTACGGCGCCGCGCAAGAGGGATTTCTGCACGCTCTGCCATGCCTATGATCGTTCTCGCCCGACAGGCTTTCCTCAAATTAATCCGGCTACCCACAACCCGCTGAAGCCCTGCATTTCGTGCCACAACCCGCACGACCCGAAGCCTCCGAACGTGCCGCGGGAATGTGAGGCGTGTCACGGCGAGATTGCGCGCACCAAGGCAATCTCCCCGCACGTGCTGCTTGAATGCACGACCTGCCACAGCGTGCCTGACGGGCATAAGGTAAGCCCGCGGGTGGTGCGCGCCGCGATTCCTTCCGGGAGGGAATTCTGCGGCAAGTGTCATGCGAAAGACTCCATCAACAAGGAGACTCCCAAGATCGATATTGCCACTCATGGGGAACGATATCTTTGCTGGCAATGTCATTATCCGCACATGCCCGAGGTGAAGTAGCATGGACAGCAACAACATGGAACGAAGAACATTCATCGGAAAGATGGTCGCCTTGCTATTGGTCCCATTGGGCGGAATCGGAGCGCTGATCAGAAATGTTGCGGCAGCGAGCGCCGACTACAACCCGGCCGAGCACTATTACGGAATGGGAATTCAGATAGACAAATGCATCGGCTGCGGCAGATGTGTGGAGGCCTGCAAGGATGAAAACGAAGTTCCCCGGGAGCCCTTTTTCTTCCGAACCTGGGTAGAACGATACTTTATCGTTGGGGACAATGAGGCGGTTGTCCAGAACCTGGATGAGAGACTCGTAAACGGAAAGCAGCCGGGGCTCGAAGGCGAGGTGATGCGCAGCTTTTTCGTGCCGAAGCTCTGCAATCAGTGCGACAAACCCCCGTGCGTGCAGGTATGTCCGGTGACTGCGACTTTCAAGACGGCCGACGGCGTTATTCTCGTGGACGACCACCGCTGCCTGGGGTGCCGATACTGCATCCAGGCATGCCCCTACGGCGCCAGGTATTTGCATCCCGTCAGGAAAACGGCCGATAAGTGCACCTTCTGCTACCATCGTGTCACCAAGGGGCTGAATCCGGCGTGCGTGGAGATCTGCCCGACTCAGGCCAGGATATTCGGCGATCTGAGAATCAAGGCCAGCCCGCTTACCAGATTCAAGCGCATGAACAAGCTTCACCGGCTGAAGCCGTCCCTGAACACGGAGCCGAAGGTGTTCTACTCAAACCTGGATGGAGAAGTAAGATGAATCAAGCGACAATCGACACGTTGTACGAACTCTTGAGACAGGTGACGGGATTCATCTATCCGAACGAGGTCGAGGTTCATTGGTCGATTTTGATTGTGTTGTATCCATACCTCACCGGACTGGTGGCAGGGGCCTTCATTCTCGCGTCGCTAGTCAAAGTTTTCAACGTGAAGGAAGTACAAGCGGTTTACCGGCTCGCGCTCTTGACGGCCCTGGCATTTCTCCTGATCGCTCCCTTGCCTCTGCTCCTGCATCTGGGGCATCCGGAAAGGTCCTACGAAATATTCCTCAATCCCAATTTTACGTCGGCGATGGCGATGTTCGGGTTTGTTTATGCCTGGTACCTGATGGTGGTGCTGGTGCTGGAAATCTGGTTCACCTATCGGAGGGACCTTATCCAATGGTCGCAGCAGGAGAAGTTCCCGATGCGGTGGCTCCACAGGATCATTGCGCTCTTTTCCAACGATCTGAGCGAGCGTGCACTCGAGTTCGACGGGAAAATGGTGAAGGCCATCACCATAATCGGCATCCCATCGGCTTTCCTGCTCCATGGGTATGTCGGGTTCATCTTCGGCTCGATCAAGGCAAACCCCTGGTGGAGCAGCGTTCTCATGCCCATCGTGTTTCTGTTTTCCGCCATCGTGTCGGGCATAGCCCTGGTCATCCTGCTTTACATGATCATTTTGCCCTTGAGGGGCGAAAAAATAGACATGCAGTGTCTGGACAAAATGTCATCCTTTCTCTTCTATGCCGTAATCGTGGATTTTTCCCTGGAACTTCTTGATTTCATACACCGCCTTTACGAGAGCGAGGAGTCCATCCGTATTCTCGGCGAGCTCGTGATGAACAAGCTCTTCGTCAGCTTGGGCATCATTCAGGTGCTTCTGGGCATGCTCTTGCCGCTCGGCATTATCGTTTGCATCAAGCTTTTCAAGTTTAACGAGGAATTACGAAAACTTCTCTATTTCGTGTCCGTAATCCTGATCCAGTTGGGAATCCTGGCCACGCGCTGGAATGTGGTCATCGGCGGACAGATGTTTTCCAAGAGTTTCCGAGGCCTTACGACCTACAAGATGGGGCTGGGCGGGATCGAGGGTCTGCTCATGTCCCTTGCATTGCTGGCCATGCCGCTGATAATTCTTGCAGTGTTCATCAAAGTGCTGCCGCCCTGGGCCAAAGCGCAGGCGCCCAGTCCGGAGCAGGCAAAAAGCTGACCAGGGCCGGACTTCGCAAGAGTTCCGAATCCTGCCGGCGCCGGGAAATTCGAGGGCGGTCCGGCCGAGCCCAGGCATCCCTTTGGCTCAGTACTACGCTTACTCAAGCTTGGCTCCCTGCTCGGCCAGGAGCATCCGCAGCACCGAGCGATGGCAGTGGGATTCGTTCTCGCAGTAGCATCCGACTGAGAGACTGCTGTGATGGGACAGCGCGGCGAGGAGCGTGAGGGTGTGGCGGGCTTCCGGGGCCGACATTTCAGCCCGGTATTTCTTGACGAAGGCGGCCCAGTGTGCGGGGGTGGTGGCCGTCTGCCCCAGCTTTAGTGTTTCGACGCTTGGCGCCAAGATTGGAAACCAGACGTCATACCAGTTCTGCGAGGCGAACTCAGACTTGGGTACGCCGCGCGGTGGGCGGCGGACTGTTCCGATACGCAGCCCTTCGCCCTGGCTTCGGGCGCTCCCCAGCCTCACGACACGGATGGCCATCGCAGCGTCCTCCTTTGACGCTCCCAACGCCCAGCATCAGCCGCGGCGCGCTTTTTGCGCCGACGGTTGGATGCCCATGTCAGGTGCGTTTTATTTCGGAGAGCCTGACTTCAATCGGCTCCGTGACCAAAACATCTGAAGCAAATAGGCTTCCCATGCTCTTCCAGCGACGCTGCAGCCTCTTCCGTATGCCGGGATCGGCCCGCTCCAGATTGACTGGCCATGTACCGAAATAGAGCCTGAGCCAGAGCGGTGCATCGATTTTGCTGATTACCTCCCATCCGAGGTCATGAGCTGAACAGCATGAGTTCGTCTGGGTGTAAAAGCGAATCGTGATCAGCGTTCTCCATTTCCATGGGCTCTGAGGATTCAAGGTCAAAGTAAATTCGGCGGGCGGCTCTTTCTGATCTAGGCGCTCGGAAATTTGGCGAAAGACAGGCGAGGTATCGACTGACGGCCACGCCTGATCGTTCCAAATGAATTCGCCTCTCTGCGCATGTACCTTCGTGAGAGCTAGGGCCTGTCCGCCCTGGCAATACATTTGTGCTGGCAATCCATTGCCTGGCTTTAGAATTATTAGCGGTGTTGAGCCTGTGTTAGTGAACGTCAGTTCAAGATCAACGCGAATGTCGACGTAGTGTTCGCCACCGGGAATCATTTCGATATTTTGGACCGCCCCTCGCACAACAAGACGGCGGTCAGTTTGCATCTGACTGAATCCTGCCGAGGGGAGTAAGAACACTACCAGGAGAATCTTAGAAATTTGGCTGATTTTCATGAAGCGCCGAACTTAGATTATAGGAGTCTCGATAACTGGATAGGTCGCCGGTTGGCGTCTGCTTATCTCATCGAGATTGGATCATCAAGACGGCAATTTCATTAATAATCAACTGGCTATGCGTAATCCAATTCGCGGCTTAGCCAGACACAGAGCGAGTCCCACCCACTTAGCCGGATAATAAGCGCCGTGTGAGTCCTCCCGCCGCCCTCCATCTCGAGACCGGTGATGACACCTGCCGTCCCTGCATCAGCAGGCACCATAGTTTCAGCAATTGCCTTCTCCGACCTTACACCTAAATGGTTCCATAAACAAAAGGATTACCTCAGCACCTCCAGGCATTTGATGAAAGTGCGCCGCTGCCGGCAGCGCTCAGAAACAGCCCCAGGAATAAACATCTGGCTTCGACAGCATGATAAGAAGCGGCCTGAAGCGAGGGCTTTGATAAAGCCTAAAACTCGACGCTGTCGTTACGGAGGGATCGAACTGCCGGCGTTCACTTGGCCGAGCAACACGCAAACCGGAAACGTGGCGCCTAACTCCATCAGGCAGTCTCACTCAAGGTGACAACACCGTCCGGAGTCGCGTTCGGATCAATAACCCAGCACACGGCATCTCGCACGACTAGCCTGAGTTTCCGAGTTAATCGTAATAAAAAGCTCTTATCTTCTCTTTTCCCACGCCGACAGAACGCGAAGTAGATCTGCGAAATCGCCAAGATTGAAGCACATTCCGCCTAAATCATG
>JBEKYG010000447.1:0-4983 GCA_049511215.1 Acidobacteriota bacterium
ATAGGCTGAAGAGCGTGTTCATCTTGGTCCTTCCTTTCTAGAAAAACTGATGGATCAAGATACCACGGGCTTCAGCCTTTTTCTAATTTCCTATAATTCCAGGGTTTTGCAATCAGCTCTTAAGTAAAGATTATGACTTTTGGCGCCTTGGAGTCGTGGGCTAGACGGTGCTCTTGCGGCGGAAGAGCGCGACCCCAACGATGCCGCCCAGGATTCCGAAAATAACGAACAGGGCAAGCTGGCTCAGGATTCTAAGGACAACGAGAAACACCAAAATGCCGCCGAGGTGGCTCAGCAGACCGCCGACGAGGGGTTGAAGGTTGCGGGGCAAATCTTCAAGATTCGGGATTGCGCGGCCCAAGAATCCACCGAGCAGGTGTCCAAAAAAGAAAACCAGCGGTATGACCAACACGGCATAGAGCAAGGTGCCGAGCAGCCCGGTCATGGCGCCTAATGCCACGCCATCATTGTTTCTCAGGGCCGGTGGCGGAGATGAGCCGGAGTAGATGGCCACGGCGATGATAGCAGCTGCGAAGGGGATCAGACAGCAAGCCAAATGGAGGAGCGGGATGAACGAGGCAAGGCCTGATATTGCCCCGCCGATAAGGATCGCTTTCCACTTGCCCTCGAGATCCACAGTATCCTCTGCGGTTTCAATTATGGCATGTATCAGCGCGATCCGTCGCTATTGCCTGTTCCAATGCCTAACTCCACCTTTGCCTTCCTGCGCACCTTGTCGATGCCAACGAGTGTGTTGGCGTGCTGGGACTTGTAAAGTTCCTCTAAGTGAGCTGTCGCCTGCGCCTTCATCTTACCGTCCAGGGCCTCTGCCTTGGCAAAGGACATGATGGCATTGTCAACATCCTCGACACGCCACTGGCACATGCCTATATAGTAGAAGCCGGCATCGTACCTTTCCACCTTGATCGCTTTTTCAAATTCCGGAACAGCCTGGGCCCACTTACTTTGATTGTAGAAATTCGTGCCGATGATGTCGTGGCAGTTCTTCTGAACGATTGTCACTGCCTTGTTCCAGTCCGCATCCGACGCTGTAGCAGGCTTCTGAGCGCGCGACAGCGCCGTCAGCGCACGCTGAGCATACTCCGCCGCTTTGGGAAGATCATTGGCTGCGTATTCAGCCACGAACTGCATAGGCAGGTCAAAGTTGGCGTTGTTCTCGGGATAATCCATCAGCTTCAGGGCCCATTCGGTCTTCTTGGCCTTGTTCCCCAGCTTGTTGTAACTATCGTAAATATTCGAGGCTAATTCGGCGCTCGGCTTCTGGGCGAATATCTTTTCTCCGAAGTCGACGACCTTCTGATGCTCCTCAAGCTTGACCGCGGAATCGAAGATGTAGGCCTGGGTTTTCAGATCGTTCGGATTGAACTTCAGCCATTGCTCGGCCAGCGGTTCCAGCTTTTTGTAGTCACCTGCTTTATAGACTTCGTAAAGCAACCCCTCGTAGGAGGCGGAAATGTTGGGCTGGAGCTTCGATTTTGGATATTTGTCCATGAACGCGAGCAGCAGCGTCGCTCTCTTGGTCAGATCGGGCTCCTTGCTCGCCTGCTCCCAGGCGTTGAATTCTTCTTCTGTGTAGTCCTCGGGCGGATCCTCTTTTTTTTGTTCAACAACCTTTTTCTGCGGCGGCGGATTCTGGGTTTGACCCTTGGTCTGAGCCCAGCACAACCCCGCAGGCAACCCGATTGCACCTGCCAGGAAAGCAAGCCACAGGCTCCGATAGTATCGATTCATGAATGATACCCCCTTCGTTATCAGCAATATCGCGCATTCTAAAGGATTTCAAAAATTCAAATCAACTAGATATTTGTTTGTGTGACTCCAGAATCCAATTCGACGCGACGGTCTGCGGTGTGTTTCCCGTCTCAAGTGACTGCTCTAATTCCAGTTGACCCACTCTAGATGATGATCCAAGACAGGATGAAGTTTCAACTGGATCTAATGTTGCTTAGTTATCCGTTTCATAGATCTAAGAATCCTGGTTCCTTAGACACCGATCGGCGGCCCAGGTTCCACACTTGGGTTTCGGGCGGAATCCTGGCACCGCGCGGAAGACCCGTAGCCATGGATCCGGATGCAATCGAGACCCAGCGGACGCTTTGCGGCCCGCAAGAAGAGATTTTTTCTTTAAATATTGGACATGCGCATCCATATATCTTATATTGTGGAGGTGTGACATATCTCGGGAAAAGGAGATTGAGTTTATGAGAACCGCGACATCCACGCTGCGTACCGAACATGAGGCCATTTTAAGCATGCTGGACGCAACTGCGGAAACTGCCCGGAGGGTGAACCGGGATGAGCCGGTGCACTTGGAAATCCTCGAAGGATTGCTTGAGTTTTTTAAAGTCTTCGCCGACCGCTGTCATCACGGGAAAGAGGAGGAACTGCTTTTCCCAGCTCTGGAGCGAAAGGGAATGCCGCAGACCGGCGGACCGATCGGCGTCATGTTGTTCGAACATGAGCAGGGAAGGGCGCTAATCCGCCGGATGTCCCAGGCCGCGGCTGAGATTGCCGGCGGCAACCCGGCTGCAGCCAAAAGCTGGGCGGCCGCTGCCCACGAGTATACTGCCCTGCTGCGCGCACACATCGACAAGGAAAACAACATCCTCTTCGTAATGGCGGAGCGCATCCTTTCGGATGACGAGCAGACTGGATTGGCGGAAGCTTTCGAAAAACTCGAAGTTGAAAAGATGGGTGAGGGAACGCATGAACGGCTGCACGGCTTGATGAACAAGCTGCGCGCGGAAATCTTCCCTTCCGCCGAGGCTCCGCGTTAGGAGGGGGGCCTGTGGCGACTATTCCGGAGATGATCGAAGTTGAGAAGAAAGTCATCCTGCCGCCGCGACTCAGGGCCGTTCCGCGCAAGAAGCCGATTCGCCGGCCTGACAAGGATTATTCGCAGGTTCTGCGCTTTGCGATCCAGACAGCTTTTCTGCTTCTGAATGCCGCCATAGGACTCCAATTCTATCTTTTCGCGCACTACTTTGAGTCGGGAGGCCAGTCTCTGCGGGTGGCTCGGCCGGCGGGTGTGGACGGTTGGTTGCCGATCGGCGGCATAATGAATCTCAAATACTTCATCGAGACCGGGAACTTCCCGCGCGTGCACCCGGCTGCCATGCTCTTACTTCTGGCTTTTTTGCTGATCTCGATCCTGTTCCGCAAGGCTTTTTGCGGCTGGCTTTGCCCGATAGGAACCATCTCTGAAGGTTTGTGGAAGCTGGGCAGAAAACTCCTGCGGATGAATTGGCGCTTGCCTCGCTGGGTGGATCTCGCTCTGCGCAGCTTGAAGTACATTCTCCTGGGGCTCTTTGTTTATGCGGTGGCGGGGCTGTCGGCTGCGGCAATTCAGGCCTTTCTTGAAAGTCCGTACGGCCTGGTCTCCGACGTAAAGATGCTGAACTTTTTCCGCTTCATGGGTAGCGCCACAGCCATCACCCTGATGGTTCTGGCCGTACTTTCGGTGATGATAAAAAACTTCTGGTGCCGATATCTCTGCCCTTATGGCGCGCTGATGGGACTTGCCTCTCTGCTCAGCCCCACCCGGATACGTCGCGTTCCGGATTGGTGCATCGACTGCGCCAAATGTGCCCACGCCTGTCCGGCGCTGCTGGCGGTTGACAAGTCGATCACGGTCAGGTCTGCCGAATGCACGGCGTGTCTGGAATGTGTCGCTGTCTGCCCCGCGCAGGGGGCGCTTCGGATTTCCATCCCGACCCGACGCACGATTCCGCCATGGGCGCTCGCCGCGGGCATCGCGGCCATTTTCCTTGGTGTCGTCATCTGCGCAAAACTGGCCGGAATCTGGCGGACAAACATTCCGGATGTAGTCTATTTTTATCTCGGGCCCCGCGCTCAACAGTTCGTTCATCCCTGAGATCCTATTCGTCTGATCCATGAAATCGGCGGCGGGTATAAAATGCCGCGGATCGCATGGTTCCTATGATTTTTTTCCTTCCTGGAGCCACACCCCAGTTTGACAAGTTGCACTCGGAGTTTATATTATTAGCACTCATCACGATCGAGTGCTAATGCAGCTGTGTGGCACCAAGAGATGAGGCGCTCATAAAAGGAAAGGAGATCTAACACTATGAAAGTAAGACCTTTGCACGATCGGGTACTCTTGAAGCGGTTTGAGGAGAAGGAAGTGGTCAAGGGCGGAATCATCATTCCGGACACGGCGAAAGAGAAGCCGATGGAGGGAGAGGTGATCTCGATAGGACCCGGAAAGATGTTGGAAGACGGCAAGCGGTCGCCGATGGACGTCGCAGCGGGCGATCGGGTTTTGTTTGGAAAGTACGCCGGGACGGAGATCAAGATTGATGACGAGGAATACGTCATCATGCGCGAGGAAGAGATCCTGGCGGTACTGGGGAAAGCGAAATAACCGAGGCAAGGGATCACAGGATTTCACAACGAAGAAAGAAAAAAGGAGTGATGACTCATGGCTAAGGAAATCGTACATGGTGAGAAATCGCGCCAGGCTCTGTTGAGCGGTGTGAATCAGCTGGCGGAAGCAGTGAAGATCACGCTCGGGCCCAGGGGCCGGAATGTGGTGTTGGACAAGAAGTTTGGCTCCCCGTTGATCACGAAGGACGGCGTGACGGTAGCGAAAGAAATTGAGCTGAAGGATGGCCTCGAGAACATGGGCGCGCAGATGGTGCGCGAGGTCGCGTCAAAGACATCGGACGTGGCCGGCGATGGGACGACGACCGCAACGGTGCTGGCGCAGGCGATCTTCCGCGAGGGCGTGAAGAACGTGGCGGCGGGCGCGAACCCCATGGCGTTAAAACGCGGCATCGAGATCACAGTGGCAGCGGCGGTCGAGGAGCTGAAGAAACTCAGCAAGCCGGTGAAAGGGGAGATGATCTCGCAGGTAGGCTCGGTATCGGCCAACAACGATCGCACGATCGGGGGGATCATTGCCGAAGCGATGAAGAAGGTCGGCAAGGATGGTGTGATCAC
>JBEKYG010000448.1:0-4976 GCA_049511215.1 Acidobacteriota bacterium
ATGCCCCCGCGCCGCCGGAACCCGAAGGGCGCATGGGGGTTGCGAGGCGATCTCTGCGTTGCTCGTCGTCAACGATGTACACCGACATCGCCTCCTCCTCGCGCCTTGAGCTCGCCTCGCAACCCCCATGCGCGCGACCCCTCCTAATCCTCGGACGGGCTCCTGGTTTTCGTGGTTCCGATTTGGCTGTGGCTATGCCGCGCCGTGAAATGCGTGGCCGGTCTTATTTCCCCTTCCCGGTGGGCTCGCTGAGAAACTTGGCGCGGCACTCCCCTGAGCAAAAATAAACGTCTCCGTCTTTGCGTTGCAGTCGAATCGCGAGCCTTGGATCCATGTACATGCCACAGACCGGATCCTTAACGGTATTTGTATGCACGGCGCCTTCGCGATCGGGTCTCGCCGGCTTCGCGGGTTTCCCGGCAAAAAAACCGAGAAGTCTCCGCAGCACCCAATAGACTCCGAGAAAGGCTAGAACACGCAAAAGGAACAACAACTCTGCCACTCCTAGAAGTGCAGTCTGAGATCCGAAAACTTCCCCAGCTCAATGAGGCTCGGATGCTCCGCGGGCTCTTCGTGCTCGAGGGTCCAGGTGTGCTTGTGGGGAATGTAAACCGCGTTCATCCCGGCAGCGAGGGCCGGATTAATATCCGAGCGAGGGCTATTGCCGATCATCCACGAGCAGGAGCGCTCCAATCCATGGCGGTCGAGGAGTTGGGAGTAGGCTCGGGTGTTTTTTTCGGGCAGAATTTCGACACTCCGAAAATAGCCTTGCAGGTTTGAAGTCCGGATCTTGCCCGACTGCTCCTCCCGATCTCCTTTGGTGACCAGGAAGAGCGAATGGCGGCTCGAAAGGTACGCGAGCGTCTCGGGCACTCCCGCGAAGATCTCCATGGGGTGGCCGAGAATCGCCAGTGACATCTGCCGAACTTTTGCAGGGAGCATCGGATCCGAGTCGGGCGGCAGGAAGATCTCAAAAGTCTCGACCAGCGCATTGGTGAAATTCACTGTGCCATAACCATGTAAGGGTATTCGTCGGCGCTCGTTTTCGTCGAGCTCGGCCCTGAAGGTGCTTGAATCCCCACCGACAAGGTCCAGCAGCGTCCGCACCTCCTGGATGACCCGTTCGAAGTAGATATTGTTTTCCCAAAGGGTGTCATCTGCATCCACCAGCAGATTCTGGGAATTGACGATGCCCACAATGCCTTTCGCACAGAAAAATGGAGGTTACATGAAAGGAGCGCGATTGACAACTGTCTGAGATTGGCGCTTCCGAATTCGGCGGGAGGCCAAGACGCCGAGGGAACGGAGAAAATCGGGAGCACGCCGAGAGTGATGTTGTCGCTCTGCGACCTCGACTCTTTCTCTGCGCTCTCTGCGTTGAGCTTTTGCTTTTTCTTGTCATCCCGCTATTGGCAGTTTTATGAATAATCCGGGCTAATGGCTGTCAATAATCAGGGTTACCGGGCCTGAATTAATCAGCTCCACCTCCATTGCCGCCTGAAATTGGCCGCTTTGAGCGTCGGGCACGCACTGGCGGACAATTTGGACGAATGTGTCGTAGAGAGTTTGCGCGTGGGCAGACGGCGCCGCTTCGGAATAGGATGGCCGCCGTCCTTTGCGGCAGTCGCCATAAAGGGTGAACTGGGAAACCAGAAGAACCTGGCCATCGACGTCAAGCAGGCTGAGGTTTAATCGGCCGTCCGCGTCATCAAAGATGCGTAACTCCACGATCTTTTTGGCCATCCATTCGAGATCCCTCTGCGTGTCGTCGTGCGCGACGGCTACCAGGGCGAGAATGCCCCTGCCGATACGCGCGATTTCCGCACCTGCCACCTTGACGCTTGCCCTTTCAACTCTTTGTATGACTACACGCATGTCTTCAGACCTCCTGACATACCATCAAAGATATTGGGGAAATTGACAGTTTTCCGGACATGGGCGCGCACCAATAACTGTCCGCTTTTGCTGGCGCCCAAGGCGCTTTGGAGTGCGGCGCCTTGGCGCCGCTTTGGGTTGGGCACGAAATCCGAAAGCGGCGCCAAGGCGCCGCACTCCAAAGCATCCGGCTCCGCCGGCCGCCCATTCGCGTCGCGCATGGCCAAAATTCGTATGCGTTGACAGCGGGTAGGCAGTTGGGTATATTACCATTCCCATTGATGTTAGGTACAAAGATGAAGATCTTATCGAAACGAAGATTGCTCGGCCATAAGGCGAATCCTGAATGCCGCCTGTCGGCGTCTTTCTCCGCCCGGGAGGATGCGGAGGGGGCTTGCAGGTGAATCCCGATCTCCGCAACTTGATAGCCCTGCAAGATATCGACACGAAAATCGTCACTTTCAAGAAACAAATCTCCGAGATCCCCGAAAAAACTCAATCTTACCGAGATGAGCTCCAACAGATGGAGCACATCCACCAGAAGCGCGCGGCGCTGCATCAGGACCTTGCCAAGCAGCGGCGGGCGCGTGAGAGTGACGTCGAGTTGATGCGCACGAAGCTTTCGCGGCTCAAAGAGCAGCTCATGGCGGTGAAAACAAACAAGGAATACACCGCCATGCTCCATGAAATCCAGTCGGCAGAGGAACAGATCCGAGCTGCTGAAGATGGAATCCTTGAGATCATGGAGCAGATGGAATCAATGGAAGAAGAGCTGGCGCAGGAGGAGAAAGGGCTGAAAGGCAAGCAGACCGAGCTCGAGACCCAGATTCGCAAGGCCGAGGAAGCCGTTCCCAAGCTCGAAGCTGAGATGGCGAAGCTCTACGAGGGGAAAGGCGCCTTGGAGCAACGTATCGGAGCCGAGTTGTTGGCGCGCTACCGCCGTATCGCCGATGCGCGCAAAGGGATCGCATTGGCCGAGGCCAAGGAGGAGCTCTGCTCGGCCTGCCACGTCCGCATTCGCCCTCAGGTCTTTGCCGAGCTGCTCAGGATGGAAGAAATCCATGTGTGCGACAGCTGTTCGCGCATTCTGTTCGTCCGGGAATGAAACTTCTCTCATTTTCCTGCCTCTAACTGGAATGATGATCATAAGATCTGTGCTTACACTGACGGCAGCCCTGTTGACTCTGGTGACATCCAGCCCGCGGGCACAGTCCCCGGCGCAAGTGCCTCAGGCTACGATCCGAACCGAGGTGGCGCTGGTGAACGTGGTGTTCACGGCCACGGACCGCAACGGCAAGACCCTTTCCGGACTCAAGGCCGAGGACTTTCAGGTCCTGGAGGACAAAAAGCCGCAAACCATCGATTATTTCAACGACTGGACCAAGGGTTCAGACGTCCCCATTACCGTCGCCCTTCTCATCGATACCAGCGGAAGTGTTAAGTCCAAGCTGAGCTACGAAAAACAGACCGCCGCCGAGTTTTTCAAAAACGTGTTGCGCAGAAACAGGGATCTTGCGCTCATCATCCAGTTCGACTCCGAGGTGAATCTGGTCCAGGATTTTACTGAAGACCCCGATCGCCTGACTGCCGCCTTGGATACACTCCAAGCCGGAAACAGCACCGCCCTCTATGATGCCATCTACCTTGCCGTGAATGAAAAGCTCAAGGATGAAACCGGCCGCAAGGTAATCATTGTCATCACCGACGGAACTGATACCTCCAGCAAAGTCAAGGAGAAGGATGCCATCGAGGCTGCGCAGAGGAATGACGTGCTCATCTATGGCGTTGGAGTTCGGGATGAGTTTGGAGAGAGCTTCGGCGTGCTCAAGAGATTCGCCGAGGATACGGGCGGCAGCTTCTTTTCACCCAGTGCCAGGCTGGCCGAACTCAGGGAAGCCTTCCGGGCGATTGGTGAGGATCTGCAAGGGCAATACAGCCTGGCCTATAGATCGACCAACCCGAAACGGGATGGCACTTATCGCAACATTGACCTGCGCTGTAAGGTGCCGGGAGTGCGCATCCGTGCACGCAAGGGCTACTACGCCCCCCCGCCAAAATGATGGACGCCGCGGAATCTGGATCCCTTTGCCAGAACCCTTTCCGCGTTGTAGGGACGATGGTAAAAAAGGCTCGCGTCGCGATCTCGCGAGAGGTGAAAGACTGTGTCCCGACAAATATCGCAATGATCCAGATGCTCAAGGACATCCAGTTTTTGATCCAGATTTAACTGCTTATCCAGGAACAGAACCAAGTTTTCGAAGTTGCATGTTTTCATAGGTTCCCTCGCAGTCATCCTACTAAATTTATCGGAGAGCCTTCGCGGATCATGAGAAAACTTTTTCGAACAAAACTGCGTCTTATACAGTATTAACAGCTGGGTGGATGAGACCAAAGGAGGGGGCGGAATATGGCAATCGCTGGATTGAGACTCGAGCCATCACGTGATCTGTTGTCCCATGCTATTGTAGAGTCCTTGAAATCCTGGCCCGAGCTTCATCGTCGGATTTTCATCGACATACATTACGGCGGACGGCCCGTGGACGAAATCTCTCACACCCTCGGACTGCGGCAAAGCGAAGTGACCCAGATCCTCCAGCATTGCGAGCGCAAGCTTTACCATGCTCTCAGGGTCTTGCGCGATGGCACATCCGGAGATGCGTCGCCCGACGCACTTTCCGATCCACCAGCCTACTCCACCCGCTGCTGTCGCTGCTGACGCGTCTTCTCGGCAGGCACATCACGCCGCATCACTCACTCAGGAAATCCGCAAGAATTGATTCTGTGTATTTCCGGGTTTCGCAATGTTTGTCTCCCAGCCGCTCGAAAAGATTCAGATTTTTGCCTTGTGGTCGATATGTAACTCTGGACCGCAGTTTTCGCACGTTTTTCACGACAATAGGATTGGGGCATGCAACACGGTTCAAACCAGGGCGCGGCAGACATAATCATCCCAGTTCGGAATCACTACCCTCACACGAGGATGCTGTTGGAGGGGATCTACCGACACACGGATCATCCATTTCACATCTACGTCATCGACAACGCTTCGACGGATGAAACCGTAGATCTTCACAAGATCTACACCCGGAACATCACGATCG